>NZ_JBHXFA010000084.1:17559-33449 GCF_042724175.1 Streptomyces sp. NPDC127084 | reverse complement strand
CGCCCGGTTACATTCCGAACCCGGAAGCTAAGCCTTTCAGCGCCGATGGTACTGCAGGGGGGACCCTGTGGGAGAGTAGGACACCGCCGAACAATTTTTCAGCCTCAACCCCCGGGCCTTGTCCGGGGGTTGAGGCATTTCTGCGTTCAGATCCAGTTCCGGAACCCCCTGCCTTTTCGCGTTGACGTGGCGCAGGTCGGGCCGTAACGATCAGCACATGGAACACACTATTCGCGCCATCCACGCTGACGAGTGGGAGAAGGCTCGGGACCTGCGGCTGAAGGCGCTACAGGACCCGGCCGCTCCTCTCGCCTTTCTGGAGACCCATGCGCAGGCAGCGGACCGCCCCGATGACTTCTGGCGGGAACGCGCGAGCAGCGCCGCGGAAGGTGTGTGGGTGAAGCAGTTCATCGCCGAGGCGGCTGACGGACGCTGGGACGGCACGGTGACCGTGCTGGTGGAACGGCCGGAGGACGAGGCGCGGTTCGGCGAGGCGGCGACGGTCGAGCAGACGCATCTGGTGGCGGTGTTCGTCAGGCCGGAGGCACGGGGACGCGGGCTTGCCGATGGATTGTTCCGGACAGCCGTTGACTGGTCCTGGAGCCTGAAGGACCCGTGGATCAAGCGCGTGCGGCTGTATGTACACGAGGACAACGCCCGTGCCGAAGCCTTCTACCGGCGGATCGGGTTCGTGCCCAGCGGAGGGAAGTCTCCTGTCCCGGGAGACGGCACAGCCATGGAAGTGGAGTACGAGCTGCCGCGTGGTGCCGAGCTCAGCAGCCGCTGAGCCATCGGTCAGCGCCTGGCCAGCGCGCCCGGCCTTGCTCGCGGGAACGGAGCAGAGCGAACGCCGGCATGCCCTGGTCCATGCCGGCGGCCAGCAGCTCGGGCAGCAAGGGCAGTGGGGCCACAGCGGCGACATCGTCGAACACGAGGGTGAGTGGTGGGTCGAGCCGACCGTCGGATGACCGTGCGGCCATGCGGCGGCCGTGCTCGACCACGCTCGAGGTGACGGCGGTCAGCAGAGGCATCGCTCCGGGGCGGGTGCGGGGATCCTCAATGGGGTCACCCACCACATAGAGACTGCCCCCCTCGACCACAAATGATTCCAGCGCGAGCGAATCTGCTCGATTTGGTGTGCAGGCTTCTCGGATATGGATCGAAGTCATACATGCGAGCGCACGCGCCGTCAGTTCCTGTGCCATCTCGCGGCGTTCGGGGTGTGCGGTGAGCGCCGACTCCAGCAGACCGGCGAGTCCGGACGCGGCCTTGGGATGCGTGCGGAGGATGCGTACGGGTTCATGGGCGTTGTTCCCCTGCGCCCAGCGGTGGACCTGCTTGAACGCCCTGCCGTCCACTGCGGCGGCGTGCAGCCAGCAGCGCAGGAGCGTTTCCGCTGTCTCGGCCATCGCCGCGTCGATACGGGCCGGCGGCCGTACCGGGACGAGCAGGGCCGCTGCACGCGTCGCGGCGATGTCGTGGTCCTCGCAGCCCGTGGTGGGAGACCAGTGGAGGCGTCCCGGGGTGTCGCAGAGGTGGCCAGGGTCGTAGACGAGGACGGAACCGAGCTTGGCGCGGGTGTCCTTGGTCTCGGACCATACGGCCGGGTCGGAGGTGACGACGAGTACCGGGCCCGGGGCGTCGAGGATGGCCTGGACGGCGGCCGGCCGGCGGACGGCCGGGTCGCCGTAGAGGACTCGTGGGGCGTCGCTTCGTGACTCGGGGACCTCGGGGACGTTGAGGGTGAGCAGGGCGGCAGCTGGCTCCGTGCGGTCGCCCGGGGCGGTGGCGCCGGGTCGAGGGACGGCTCGTGGGGCGGGGGCGGCCTGTTCCTGGTCCTGTTCCGGGGCCCCTTCCTGGGCCTGGTTCCCGGCCGCTGGTGTGGTGAGCACGGGGGCGGCGGATGAGAATGCGGCTGCTGCGGGCGCGGCTGCCGCGACGGTCTTCGAACGCCTCGCCGCCCGTACCGCGCGCAGGCGGGCCAGGGTCCCGAGCACGAACACGGAGAGCACCACCAGCACCATCAACTCGCCGATGAACAGGCCCCAGAACAGCCCGTAGCCCGAGAGCTGACCCGCCGGGGTGGCCGGCCACGCCCCCGCCATGTCGTGCGGTTGCGAGAGCAGACCGCGTATGGCGATCGGGGTCTGTGTGAACGTCACGCCGTCCGGCCACGCCCCGTGGGCGAAGAGCCCCGCGAGACCGGTAGCCGTCCAGACCAGCAGGGTCACTCCGATGAGGAAGGCCAGCAGACCGACCAGCAGCCCGTCCGGGATGCCCCGTTCCCCGTGCCTCTCCGCAGGTCCGGGCCTCCCCCCGGGTCTCGGCAGCTCGCGCGGCATCTGCTCAGGCCACCGTCGACTCGGAGGACTCGGACACCCCGTTGACGCGCTGCTGCTGTTCCATGAACGCGGCTCGCTGCTCCGTTTCCCACTCGGCCGCCCGTACGTCCTCCGGCAGCTCGGGGGCGGAGGCGGCGGACTCCGTCATGGCCCGGTCCGTGTAGACGAGTGGCCGCTCTGCCTCTGTGATCAGGTGCTTGACCACCTGGACGTTGCCGTTGACGTCCCACACCGCGATACCGGGGGTGAGTGTGGGGATGATCTCCACGGCCCAGCGGGGCAGGCCGAGCACCCGGCCGGTGGCCCGGGCTTCGTCGGCCTTCTGGGCGTAGATGGTTCTGGTGGAGGCCATCTTCAGGATCGCCGCCGCCTCCCGTGCCGCTGCCCCGTCGACCACGTCGCTGAGGTGGTGGACTACGGCGACGAAGGAGAGTCCGAGGCGGCGACCGAACTTGAGCAGTCGCTGGAAGAGCTGTGCGACGAAGGGGCTGTTGATGATGTGCCAGGCCTCTTCGACCAGGAAGATGCGTTTCTTGCGGTCGGGCCTGATCCAGGTGTGTTCGAGCCAGACGCCGACGATCGCCATCAGGATGGGCATGGCGATGGAGTTGCGGTCGATATGGGACAGGTCGAAGACGATCAGTGGCGCGTCGAGGTCGATGCCGACCGTCGTCGGCCCGTCGAACATGCCCCGCAGGTCACCGTCGACCAACCGGTCCAGGACGAGGGCGACATCCAGGCCCCAGGCCCGTACGTCGTCTATGGCGACGTTCATGGCCGCCGCCGACTCCGGTTCAGGATGGCGCAGTTGTTCGACGATGTCGGTCAGTACGGGCTGACGGTCGTCGATGGTCGTGTTGACGTAGGAGTGGGCGACCTTGAGGGCGAAGCCCGACCGCTCGTCCAGACCGTGGCCCATCGCGACCTCGATGATCGTACGGAGCAGCGCGAGCTGGCCCGTGGTGGTGATCGCGGGGTCGAGCGGGTTGAGGCGGATACCGCGGTCGAGTGCGGCCATGGGGTCGAGCCGGATGGGGGTGATGCCGAGCTGCTCGGCGATGAGGTTCCATTCGCCGACGCCGTCCTCGCCCTGGGCGTCGAGTACGACGACCTGGCGGTCGCGGAAGCGCAGCTGGCGCAGTACGTAGGTCTTCTCCAGCGCCGACTTGCCGTTTCCGGACTCGCCGAGCACCAGCCAGTGGGGGGCCGGCAGCTGCTGGCCGTAGAGCTGGAAGGGGTCGTAGATATAGCCCTTCCCGCTGTAGACCTCACGGCCGATGATCACGCCGGAGTCGCCGAGTCCGGGTGCGGCGGTGGGCAGGTAGACGGCCTGGGCCTGGCCCGTCGAGGTGCGTACGGGCAGCCGGGTGGTCTCGACCTTGCCGAAGAGGAAGGCGGTGAAGGACTCGGTCAGGGCGGTGAGCGGATCTCGCATCGGTTCAGGGCCCCTATCGGCGGATACCGGTCGCGAACGGCAGCGTGTTCACAAAGGCCCGGTGGTGCTCGCGGTCGCACCACTCCAGCTTGAGATACGACTTGCCCGCCGAGGCTCTGATCGTGCGCTTGTCCCTGGCCAGGGCCTCGGGGGTACGCGACGACACAGTGATGTACCCGACGAGGTTGACCCCAGCCGCGCCGCTGGCGAGATCTTCACCCCGCTGGTCGAGCCTGCTGTGGGCAGCGAGGTCGCGGGGGTCGACGGTGCGGTTCATCTTGGCGGCGCGGCTGGCCTCCGCCTCGTCGTTGGTCTTCTCGGTCAGCATCCGTTCGATGGCGACCTCGGTGGGCTCCAGGTCCATACAGACCGCGACGGTCCGGATCACGTCGGGGGTGTGGACGAGGAGCGGGGCGAGGAAGTTGACGCCGACGGGGGTCATCGGCCATTCCTTCACCCAGGCGGTGGCGTGGCACCAGGGGGCGCGGGTGGAGGACTCGCGGGTCTTGGCCTGGAGGTAGGTCGGTTCGAGCGCGTCGAGTTCGGCGGGCCAGGCGTTGCGCTGGGTCATCGCCTGGATGTGGTCGATGGGGTGGTCGGGGTCGTACATGGAGTGCACGAGGGAGGCGAGGCGGGCCTGGCCCAGCGGCTGGCGGACGCGGATGTCGGCTTCGGCGAGGCGGGCGCAGATGTCGGTGAGTTCGCGGGCCATGACGACGGCGAGGCCGGCGTCCTTGTCGAGCTTCTTGGTGCCGGCTGCCTGGCGGGCGGCGCGGGCCATGGTGTGGGCTTCGGCGGCGAGCTCGCGGTTGTAGTGCATGCAGGCGACGAGGTAGGCGCGGTGCTGCTCGCTGGAGGTGGACACCATGGACTGGAGCTGGTCGTAGGAGTCGCGGAGCCAGCCGGGTGCCGATGGGTCGCCGCGCTGGGCGACGTCCTTGGCGTGGGCGTCGGGGTCGGCGGGCAGGGTCCGGGCGAGCATCTGGAGGCGGGTGACGAAGCCGTCGCCGTTGGCGACATGTTTGAGGAGGGTGCCGAAACGGTCCACCAGGGCTTCCTGGTCCTCGCTGTCGCGGAGCCCGACGCCTGGGCCTTCGATCTCGATGGCGGCGGTGACGGTGCGGCGGTCGGCGTGCAGGAGTACGGCGATCTCGTCCGGCCCGAAGGGTGCGGCGAGCCAGTTGATCCGGCCGATGCCGGGCGGCAGCCCGATCTCGATCTCGCGGCCGTCGAGCCGGGTGCCGGCTTCCATGACGGCGGAGCGGTAGTGGGTGCCCTGGCGCAGGATGCGCTTGTAGCTGCGGTTGATCTCGAACCAGCGGTAGAAGGTGCGCTGTTTGTACGGGACGTACACGGCGGCCAGCGCGAGCAGCGGGAAGCCGGTGAGCAGCACGATCCGCAGGGACAGGACGGGGACCAGCAGTCCGCTCATCATGCCGAGGAACGCGCCGACGATGATCAGGGCGATCTCGCCGGTTTCGCGGTTCTTGCCGACGATCGCGTTCGGCCGGGCCCGGCCGATGAGATACGTGCGGCGGGGCGCGATGGGCTGCGACTGCGTCGTCAACGCCCTCCACCTCCTGTGGTTCCTGTGCTGGTGCCTGAGCCGGTGCTCTTGCGGTGGCTGTGGGGGGTGCTGGTGTTCGTGGCTGAGCCGCCGCCGCTACGAGGTGCGGGTGCGGCGGGCGCCCCTGCGCCGCCGCTGCCGCGCGAGCTGTGTGCGGCCACGCCGCCGGCGACGGAGCCGGCGGGGCGCGCGGTGTTCCCGGATGACTGACCCTGCTGGTCGCTGCGGCTGCTGTGGGTCTTGATGCCCTGGGAGACGAGGGCGGCGGGGGAGCTGATGACGGCGGCGGCCTTGCTCTCCGCGCTGTTCTGGATGCGGTTGTTGCGGGAGGCGGCGATCTCGTCGCCGAAGCCCGGTACGAAGCGGTAGATCATGGCCGAGGCGAAGATCGCGAGCAGGATGATCGAGAGGCCGGTGACGACGGCGGAGAAGGCGTTCGGCCCGTCGTCGCCGGAGAGGGCTCCGGCGAGCCCGAGCACGATGATGATGACCGGCTTGACGAGGATCACCGCGATCATGATCCCGGCCCAGCGGCGCACGTGTCCCCACAGGTTCTTGTCGACGAGCCCGGAGTAGACGACGACGCCGAGCAGCGCGCCGACGTAGAGCAGCACGGCGCGGATGAACAGCTCCAGGTAGAGCACACCCGCGGCGAGCACGGTCACGAGCGACACGATGATCAGCATGATCGGGCCGCCGCCGATGGAGTCACCCTTGTCGAGCGCCTGTTTGAAACTGCCGAAGAACACGTCGGTCTGGCCGCCGGTGCCGGATGCGATGACGGCGGTGATGGCGTCGGTGGCCGAGACGAGTGTGTAGAGGATCAGCGGGGTGAACGCGGAGGCGAGGACGGTGAGCCAGAGGAGCCCGACGGCCTCGGAGACGGCGGTCATGAGCGGGACGCCCCGGATGGCGCGTTTGGCGACGGCCAGTAGCCAGAGGAGAAGGGTGAGGAAGGTGGCGGCGGCGAAGACGATGGCGTACTGGGCGAGGAAGGTGCTGTTGGTGAAGTCCACTTCAGCGGTGGACTTCACGGCCTTCGACAGGGCGTCGATGATCGACCCGGCGGCTTCGGCGCAGCCGCGGGCGAGGGAGTCGAGAGGGTCGAGGGCGGTGGCGGGGTCATCGAGGGAGGGGGCGCGGCGGGCGGCGCCATCGCCGTTCTCGCAGTAGTCGCGGGCGGGCCCGGAGACGCGCGCGCAAGGGTCGGCACTGGGACTCGGGGTCGGTGAGGGGCTGGGCGCGGCTGTCGCCCGGGCCGCGAACAGGAACAGGGCGATGTGGATCGTCGCCGCTGCGGTGACGACCGGTCGTGTGCGGCGAGGGTTAACGGGCATACGTGAACCCTCCGAACTCGTTGACCGTGTCGGCGATCTCCTTGGATTCGGAGACGGCGTTGTCACCGGATACCGGAGTCGGTCCGGTCTTCTGGGCCGTCTCCAGGACCTTCCAGTCGGAGCCGTCCCATGTCAGCTTCATGGATACGGTGAACCAGCCGCTCGTGACCGGTTTGGTGGACTTCTCGCCGGCCAGGCCGAACAGCCCCGAGCACCACACGTCCACTTCGGCCGAGTTGCTGGTGAACTTGTTGACGCGGGTGCCCGCGGGGAGTGCCCGGCTGACGAAAGTCGCTCCCGCGGGGGCGCTGCCGTCCGGATTGAGGCCGATCTTCTCCAGGAAGGCCTTCGAGTAGTCCGCGTCGAAGCCCGACCGCAGGCTGTTCAGCCGGCTGTCGTCGGCGATGGCCTCGATGATGGCGTGGCGGCGCTCCTCGTTGAACATGCCGTCGGAGCCCAGCGCAACCGCGTAGTTCGCCGCCGCGCTCTGTGCACCCTGCTCGTCGTGGGCGTACCCCTTGGGGATCCCGCCGTTCACCCCGGACACGGGTCGCACCCCGGTAGGCGCGGTCGGGACGGCGGTGCGGGCTTGCCGGGCGCTGTCCGAGGCGGGGTCGGAGCCGTTGCCGCGGTTGGCGAAGGCGATGGCGGCGATCAGCAGGACGACCACGCCCGCGGCGGTGACCAGGGAGCGGGAGTTGCGCATGGGGCGGCGGGCACCCCCGTAGACATCGGAGACCGTGATGGTTTCGGGGAGCCGTGTGCGGGTCTGGGCGGTGCCGCCCACGTCCGTTTCGAACTCGTCGTGCCCGTCGTCGAAGTTCATGCCGCGTACGCCCCCTCAGCCGTCTGCGGTGTCGTGGCCTCGTCCGTCTGCGGTGCATTGCCCTCGCTGCCGAATCCGTCCCGGTGCTCCCCGCGCCAGAGGTCCCCGTGCCAGCGGTGCGCGCCTTCGTGGCCGGGGCCGTAGTACGAAGGTAGCCGTGCTGGGGTCCGCGCGGGCGCGGTGTGATGACTCGACATCAGGGGGACGCAACCTCTGCCGGTGGGTGCGACGGGCGGATGGTGTGGTGGCGAAGGGATGGAATGTAAACGGGGTGGAAAATAGGCTGAAACGGGAGTGATGGAGGGTCAGACGGCCATTCCGTACACGATGGTGAAGAGGGTCCCCAGGGACCCGATGATGAAGACGCCCGTCAGCCCGGCGACGATCAGGCCCTTGCCCTGTTCCGCGCTGAAGGTGTCGCGCAGCGCCGTCGCCCCGATGCGCTGTTTTGCCGCCCCCCAGACCGCGATGCCCAGGCAGAGCAGGATGGCGACCGCCATCACGACCTCGATCATCACGCGAGCTTCGTTTCCGAGGGTTCCGAAGGGGCCCCAGTTCGGGGCGATTCCACCGATGATGGTGGTGATGTCACCTTTCTCGGCTGCCAGGATCATGTAACTCACCGCCCCTGTCGGGTAGTTCGACGCCCTTGCCACTCGGCATGGGTCACGCTCTATCTTCGCTGATGAAACCGGTATCGTGCGCCGACTTGGTTGGTCTCTTTACCCGATCCCCGCACACACGGTCGAACCGATCGCGCTGACCTGCGGCGGTACCGATGCGGTTCAGGTGCGAGCACCCGTATGGGCACTCTGTGTATCACGGAGGGTGACTTCGGGCAATGACTGTCGTTTAGGCACCTAAGGCGTCAAAGTGCCAAGGGTGCCGGTGTGGCCAAGCGGGTGGTGCGCCCAGTGCCGAGGGGCGTGACCGGAGCGAGGGGTGGCGGGCGGCGGCCCTGTGGCAGGGCGGGCCGCCGCGCGCTGCCGCGGCCCGCCCTGCCGGGGTGTCAGCTCAGGCTCGGACGGCAAGCAGCCCGAGCAGGGCCATGGATATGGCGATGAGTGAGATGACGATCAGTGCGGCGATCGTGCCCCCGGAGTCGCCTGCCCGGCGAAGCTTCTCCCCCGCGTTTCCTATGTTGCCCATGTCTCTCCTGTGGTGCTGATCCCGCCGTTGGTCGTCGGCGGGGTGGTTCACAGCCTTCCTGGCTGCGTGACACAGGGTAACGGAGGCCGGTCCAGACCACATGGGCGGGCCCGAGAAGGCAGCTACTTCGTCAACTGCCTGCTCATGGCCTGATTTGAGGGTGTCGGGCGGGTATGCCCCGGGGTGTTCGGGGCTTCGGGAGCCGCCGCACTACGACTCCATTTCGCTACGGAGAGTCAGGCCAGGGGCTGTCGTGGTGCCACGAACAGACTCTGCGCGCCGCGCCCGATGGGCCCCTTCTCGTCATGCAGCCGCGAGTCCGCGAGGCCGATTCCGGCCGAGTCGACGCTTGTCCGGGCCTCCACGGCCACCCATTCGCCCACCGGATGGCGGTGCAGATGGACCGTCAGATCAGCGTTGACGAAGACGTGCCGGTTGAAGTCCAGGACGTTGCTGATGCCGTTCCCGGAGTCGGCGGCGACGAGTACGCGGTCCAGGGGGCGGGTTTCCTCGCCCGCGATGAGAGGAAGGCGCATCCGCATCCAGCAGGTGCCGGGCCCTGGCGCGCGAAAGGTCCCTTCGGTGAAGCGGGTCTCCATGGACGTGTGGTAGCCGATGTCCCATGGCACCGCGAAGAAGGGTGTGTCGGCGGTTTCGCCGGGGGATGGCAACAGCGGCCCGTCCGCGACCGCCGGGCCCGGCTCCTCCAGGGTGCGCACCCGCAGTGCCCGGGCCAGCATCACCGGTGTCCCGCCCTCGGGGGTGAGCACGGCCTCCACGAGTTCCACGTTGCGTCCCGAGCGCACTACGTCCACGCGCACTTCGAGCGGCCGTATCGGCACCGGCTTCACGATCTCGTACGTCACTCGCGCGATCCGCATGTCGGACCTCGCCCCCGGGCGCTCCTCCATGGCTCGCCCCAGCAGCGCCGCGGGCGGCCCGGCGTGCTGGGAGTGCGCGTCCCAGGGGCCCCGGGTGTGCTCGGTCGCCGTGAAGCGGCTCCCGGAGATCCGCTCGTAGAACGCCTTGGGTTCCGCCATGACGGGCTGCCTCTCCTGCTCGTCCGCTGTGACTCCGCGATGGGTGTACGCCGCACGCTACCTGCGGGTAACCGGGTGGAGCCAGGGGCCCGGGATCGTAGCGCCGGAAGAAGGCGGCGTCGGGCGGCGTGGCATCCCGCCGTTTCCGCCGTTTCCGCCGGTCCCCCATTTCCCTGCCTCCCCCCGTTCCCCCCGGTTCTGTCGATCCGACGACTACGCCGCCGTCCCCGCTGTCGTGAAGCAGTCGGCCGGCGGCCTTCGAATGGGCTGTCAGGAACCGTTCGATAAGGCACTGTTGAAGGGTGCGCAAAGTATGGGTGGCCACCGTCGTCGGCTTCGGTCTGTGTCTGGGCTTCGTCGCGCTGCTCGTCGTCGGGACGTACTCGGCCGCCGCCGGGCTGCTGGGGGCGCGGCCGGGCGGGCAGCCGGTCGCGCTGGTCAAGGGTGCCGTGCCGGCCGCGTACCACTCGATGGTGCAGCGGTGGGGGACGCTCTGCCCGGCCGTCAATCCCGCGCTGCTGGCCGCGCAGTTGTACCAGGAGAGCGGTTGGAACCCGAAGGCGGTCAGCCATGCCGACGCGCGCGGGATGGCGCAGTTCCTCCCCAGCACATGGGCGGCGCACGGTGTCGACGGGGACGGGGACGGGGACCGCGACATCTGGGATCCGGCGGATGCGATCGCGTCGGCCGCGTCGTACGACTGCGAGCTCGCGGGGTACGTCAAGTCGGTGCCGGGCGATCCGACGGCCAACATGCTGGCCGCCTACAACGCCGGTGCCGACCGGGTCATCAGGGCGGGCGGGGTTCCCCGTATCCGGGAGACCCAGAACTACGTCAAGATCATCCGCGCCTTGGAGGCGAGCTTCGCCAGGCCGGTCGGGCGGCTTCAGCCGTCGCGGCAGGCGGCGGGCGCGATCGACTTCGCGCAGAGCAAGCTCGGGACACCGTATCTGTGGGGCGGCAACGGGACGCCGGAGCAGAACGGCCGGTTCGACTGCTCGGGGCTGACGCAGGCCGCGTACCGGACTGTGGGGATCGAGCTGCCGCGTGTCGCCAACGACCAGTACAACGCGGGGCCGCATCCTGCACGCGATGAACTGCTTCCAGGCGACCTGGTGTTCTTCTCGGACGATCTCGGCAACTCGCGCGCGATCCGGCATGTCGGCCTCTACGTCGGCGGCGGCTACATGATCAACGCCCCGTTCACCGGGGCCGTGATCCGCTTCGACAAGATCGACACGCCCGACTACTTCGGTGCGACCAGGGTCACGGAGGAAGGTGCCGCCGCGCTCCCCACCGCGGGGGGCGGGCGGTGACAGGGGCCTGACGGGGATTCGGCAGGACCCGGCAAGCCGCGGTGAGGTCCTGGCCCTGTGTGAAGCCAAGGCCGTGGGATGCGGCCGCCCATCACTCTTCGATAACGTCGCGGTGATCGTTCCGTGGAGATCTGCAACGAGCGGAACACGCCCGCGGAACGGGTCGTTTCCCCAGGCGGCGCAGTACGTCACGCAACAGGCAAGGGGCCGCGGTAGATGGCTGGACTCGGACGTGAAGGGACGAATCCCGACGTCAGCCTGCTCCAGGACATCAACGGCCTGGCACGCTCGGCACCGCCCTGGTTCAACCGCGCCATGGAGTTCGCCGGCGAGTACGGCATCATCATCGCCCTCGTCCTCCTGATGCTCTGGTGCTGCTGGACCGTGCGGCGTCTGGGCGACGAGCGGGAGTCCGTGTCGGCGCTGGCCGCCCTGGTGTGGACGCCGTTCGCGGCCGGTGCGGCGCTGCTGGTCAACATGCCGATCCGGGACTTCGTGGAACGGCCCCGGCCGTTCGCCGAGCACCAGGGGATCCAGGTCCTGGCGCGCGGCGAGACCGGTTTCTCGTTCGTCAGCGACCACGCCACCCTGGCGATGGCGCTGGGCGTCGGGCTGTTCATGGCCCACCGGCGGATCGGATTCGCCGCGATCGGGCTCGCGCTCGTGGAAGGGTACTGCCGGGTCTACCTGGGCGGTCACTATCCGACCGACGTGGTGGGCGGGTTCGCGCTCGGTACGGCCGTCACCCTGCTGTTCGCCCCGCTGGCGCTCGCGCTGCTGACCCCGCCCCTTACGGCGCTCGCCCGGAGCAGGCGCGCCCGGCGGCTCGTACGGTCGCGGCGTGCCGTCGCGCGGAGCGGGCGACGGGAGCAGGACTGCGAGCAGGAACTGGAGCGGCACGAGACCGGACTGGCCGCCTGACCGACGGCGCTCACGCTGCCCTACTACGCCACGGTCCCGAGAGCCGTCTCGTGCTCCTTCGCGTCGGTCCTGGCGCGTTCACGGGAACGGCGGGCCGGTCCCCGCCAGCCGCAGCTGCACTGGGCCACGCAGAACGAGCCCCGTTCGGCCGTGCGCGTCAGATGTTCCCGGTGTTCCCCATCCACGGACCACACGGTACTTGCCGTGACGGCCCCCCGGTGGCCGTCGTTATCCCGGGCGGGTGGGTCCAGGAAGGGATGCCGGCGATGGTGGTGCTGCACAGGCTCAGGGGCGGGGCGTGTGCCGTCGTCGCCATGGTGGGCGCGGGGGTGGGGATGGTCGCGGCCACGGGCTGTTCCGGCGGTGGCGACGCGGTGGCCGACGCCCGGCCCACCGGC
The DNA here is from genome assembly GCF_042724175.1 of Streptomyces sp. NPDC127084. NCBI lineage: Bacteria > Bacillati > Actinomycetota > Actinomycetes > Kitasatosporales > Streptomycetaceae > Streptomyces > Streptomyces sp. NPDC127084. Next base: position 21,118 of record NZ_JBHXFA010000084.1, on the reverse strand, counting down.
GATCTGACGGCCGCTGTCCGGAACGCCGCCGATGTGCTCGCCCGGCACGGCACATCCAAGACCCGCACCTCCATGGAGATGGCCGCGGGCGGCACCCGGGTGACCATCCGCGGAGACGGCGGCTATGACTTCCGGCGCGGTATGGGCCGACTGCGGGTCGTGCTGCCGAAGGACCCCGCGGGTAGTGACGAGCACCTGCCGATCACCGAGCTTCTCGCGCCCGGTGCGTTGTATATGAAGGACCGGGGTGCGGGAGTGCCGCCGGGCAAGTGGGTACGGGTCGACACCACCACGCTCAAGGACGGCAACCTGGTCACCGGGGGTGCCACCGACCCCGCCGCGGCCGCCGAACTGCTGCGCGGGGTGCGAACGGTGGACTACGTGGCCCGTATCGACCTCGCGGGCGTCCAGGTCACCCACTACCGCGGTGTCGCCGATATCGCCGCCGCGGCGAAGGCCGCCTCACCCACGGTGCGGGGTGCGCTGGCCGCCGCGGCGAAGGGATTCGCAGAGGACGCCGTGCCCTTCGACGCGTATGTCGATGACGCCGGGCGGCTGCGGAAGGTGCGCCATCAGTTCAGCTTCACCAACCAGGGCCGCACGGTCGACGTCTCGTCGACGACGCTGCTGTACGAGTTCGGGGCGCCGGTCGTCGTGGAGCTTCCGGCGCACCGGGACCTGTACACCGGGCGGATCCGTGTATAGCGCGTATACCGGGGATAGCGTGCATCGGGTCCATAACGCGGGTGTACGGAGCGTCCCGGGATTCGGATAGGCCGGTAAATGGTCCGGACGTGCCATGCGGTGGGGCACTCCGCTCCCTACGCTGGAAGCCGACACCGGCTGGAAGAGGTGAATGCACGTGGCTCCGCCCAGTACGCCGACAGTCCAGGACCACGTGGCTCTCGCCGAGATCGAACTGTGCGGTGAGCTGATGATCGCCGCGTCGGCCGCGGACGGGGAGCGGCTGAGCTCCGACCGTATCGATGAGGTGCTCAACGTGGGTGGCCCGAGTGCCCTGACCACCCCGGTCACCCCGAGCGTTCCGCCGGCCCCTGACGGGGGCTGACGGTCCCCCTTCAGGTCCGCATCATGCGGGCGATGGCCTTCGTGGCCTCGTCGACCTTCGCGTCGATCTCGTCCCCGCCCTTGAGTGCCGCGTCAGCGACACAGTGGCGCAGATGCTCCTCCAGGAGCTGGAGGGCGAAGGACTGCAGGGCCTTGGTGGAGGCGGAGACCTGGGTGAGTATGTCGATGCAGTACGTGTCCTCGGCCACCATCCGCTGGAGGCCGCGGATCTGGCCCTCGATCCGGCGCAGCCGCTTGAGGTGCTCGTCCTTCTGCTTGTGGTAGCCGTGCACACCGCGGTCATGGGTGGCTGCCGGGGTGGGCGCGGCGGTCGGCTGCGCGGTCTCGTCCGAGTCGGGTGCCTGGCCCGAGGCCATGTCTGTGTCCGTATCCGCGTTCGAGGCTGACGTCGGGCCCGAGGCCGTGTCCGTGGTCGTCATCGCGTGCTCCCGAAGTCCCGTGGTCGTCCTGTCCGGTATACCCCTCGTGGGTATATGCTACCGATCCCAGCTGGTTGCGGGAGGGCCCTGTGCTGATCACAGTGCCCGATGGGCGACACTGAGGGGAAGGCCGGTTAGCCGTGGCCGGATGATGCACCTAGCATCAGCCTGACCGAAACCCAGCACCCCGAGGAACCCACGTGCGATTTCGTCTGACCCCCAGGGAGACGAGCTTCTACGACATGTTCGCCGCTTCCGCGGACAACATCGTCACGGGCTCCAAGCTCCTGATGGAACTGCTCGGGGCGGACGGACCCGCCCGGGTCGAGATCGCCGAACGGATGCGGGCCGCGGAGCACGCGGGAGACGACGCCACCCACGCGATCTTCCACCAGCTGAACTCCTCGTTCATCACGCCCTTCGACCGCGAGGACATCTACTCCCTCGCCTCGTCGCTGGACGACATCATGGACTTCATGGAGGAGGCCGTCGATCTGGTCGTCCTCTACAACGTCGAGGAGCTGCCGAAGGGTGTCGAGCAGCAGATCGAGGTGCTGGCCCGGGCGGCGGAGCTGACGGCGGAGGCCATGCCGCATCTGCGGACGATGGACAACCTCACCGAGTACTGGATCGAGGTCAACCGCCTCGAGAACCAGGCCGATCAGATCCACCGCAAGCTCCTCGCGCACCTCTTCAACGGCAAGTACGACGCCATCGAGGTGCTCAAGCTGAAGCAGATCGTGGATGTACTCGAAGAGGCAGCGGACGCCTTCGAGCACGTGGCCAACACGGTGGAGACCATCGCGGTCAAGGAGTCCTGAGGCTTCGTGGACACCTTTGCGCTGGTCGTGACCATCGGGGTCGCGCTCTTCTTCACGTATACGAACGGATTCCACGACTCCGCGAACGCCATCGCGACGTCCGTTTCCACCCGCGCGCTGACCCCCAAGGCCGCGCTCGCGATGGCCGCGGTGATGAACCTCGCCGGTGCGTTCTTCGGCAGCGGGGTCGCCAAGACCGTCAGTGAGGGCCTGATCGCGACGCCCAAGGGCGACCGCGGTATGGGCATCCTCTTCGCGGCGCTGGTCGGCGCGATCATCTGGAACCTGGTCACCTGGTACTTCGGCCTGCCGTCCTCGTCCTCGCACGCGCTGTTCGGCGGCATGGTGGGCGCGGCGCTGGCGGGCGGCACGGAAGTGATCTGGGGAGGGGTGGTCGACAAGGTCGTCATCCCGATGTTCGTGTCACCGGTGGTCGGCCTGCTGGCGGGCTATCTGGTGATGTGCGCGATCATGTGGATGTTCCGCAAGGCGAACCCGCACAAGGCGAAGCGGGGCTTCCGTATCGCCCAGACGGTCTCCGCGGCCGGGATGGCCCTCGGCCACGGCCTCCAGGACGCCCAGAAGACCATGGGCATCGTGGTGATGGCCCTGGTCATCGCCGATGTCGAGGACTTCGGCGACCCGATCCCGGTCTGGGTGAAGATCGTCTGCGCGGTCATGCTGTCCCTGGGCACGTACGCGGGAGGCTGGCGCATCATGCGGACTCTGGGCCGCAAGATCATCGAGCTGGATCCGCCGCAGGGGTTCGCCGCGGAGACGACGGGGGCGTCGATCATGTTCGGCTCGGCGTTCCTGTTCCACGCGCCGATCTCGACCACGCATGTCATCACCTCCGCGATCATGGGCGTCGGCGCGACGAAGCGGGTCAACGCGGTGCGGTGGGGTGTCGCGAAGAACATCGTGCTCGGCTGGTTCATCACGATGCCGGCGGCGGCGCTCGTCGCGGCGCTCAGCTTCTGGGTCGTGAGCCTGGCGTTCGGCTAGACCGTGTCCGCCACATAGCGGCCCCGCCCGAAGGGCGGGGCCCGCCGCGTCTGGTGCATGGGGCTTCTCTTGGCTCGCGGGGGTCGAGGGTGTGGGGTCTCCCCAGGCCCGCAGGGGCCGAGGGGAAGATCGAAAGGCGTCGGGCCCCCCCCACCACCCGGCGGGGGGCCGCGGTGTTTAGCCCGGGGGGGGCCCCCCGCCCGCCCCCCCCCGCCCAAGCGCCGG
>NZ_JBHXFA010000084.1:2401-17549 GCF_042724175.1 Streptomyces sp. NPDC127084 | reverse complement strand
CGGGGGGGGGGGCTCCCCCGTGCCCCGGGGGGCGCGTGGTTATTTCCCTCCGCGTTGCCCCCCCCACGCCCTGGGGGGGGGGGCCGACTGTTTTGCCCCGTGGTGGCACCGCCATGCAGCACCGCGAGGCAGATCCGCGGGGACCGGGACGGCTCAGCCGAAGCGGCCCGAGATGTAGTCCTCCGTCGCCTGGACCGACGGGTTCGAGAAGATCCGCTCGGTCTCGTCTATCTCGATCAGCCGGCCCGGCTGCCCGACAGCCGACAGGTTGAAGAACGCCGTACGGTCCGACACACGCGCCGCCTGCTGCATGTTGTGCGTCACGATGACGATCGTGAAGCGCTCCTTCAGCTCACCGATCAGGTCCTCGATCGCGAGCGTCGAGATCGGGTCCAGCGCCGAGCAGGGCTCGTCCATCAGCAGCACGTCCGGCTCGACCGCGATGGCGCGGGCGATGCACAGGCGCTGCTGCTGGCCGCCGGAGAGACCGGAGCCGGGCTTGTTCAGGCGGTCCTTGACCTCGTTCCACAGGTTGGCGCCCTTGAGCGAGCGCTCCACGACGTCGCCGAGCTCGCGCTTGTTGTACTTGCCGTTGAGCCGCAGGCCCGCCGCCACATTGTCGAAGATCGACATGGTCGGGAACGGGTTGGGCCGCTGGAACACCATGCCGACCGTGCGGCGTACGGCGACCGGGTCGACGCCCGAGCCGTAGAGGTTCTCGTCGTCCAGCATCACCTTGCCCTCGACGCGGCCACCGGGGGTGACCTCGTGCATACGGTTCAGGGTGCGCAGGAAGGTGGACTTGCCGCAGCCGGAGGGGCCGATGAAGGCGGTCACCGAGCGGGGCTCCACGGTCATCGAGATGTCCTCGATCGCCTTGTGGGAGCCGTAGAAGGCGGACAGTCCGCTGACGTCAATTCGCTTGGCCATGAGAGATCACTTCCAGATCGCCGCGTCAGCGGCCGGTCTTCGGGGCCTTCCAGCGGGCGATGCCGCGGGCCACCAGGTTGAGGAGCATGACGAAGGCGATCAGCACCAGGGCGGCGGCCCAGGCGCGGTCGTACGACGCCTCGCTGCCGACCCGGTACTGCTCCCAGATGTAGTAGGGGAGCGAGGACTGGGCGCCTTCGAACGGGTTGTTGTTGATCAGCTGGTTACCGAAGACGAGCAGCATGATCGGGGCGGTCTCACCGGCGATACGGGCGATGGCGAGCATCACACCGGTGGTGATTCCGCCGACCGCGGTGGGGATGACCACCTTGAGGATCGTGCGGTACTTCGGGACGCCGAGGGCCAGCGACGCTTCACGCAGCTCGTTGGGGACGAGCTTGAGCATCTCCTCGGTGGAGCGGACCACGACCGGGATCATCAGGATGGTCAGGGCAAGCGAGCCCATGAATCCGGACGGCTGTAGATCGGCCAGCAGCATGATCGACAGGATGAACAGTCCCGCGACGATCGACGGGATGCCCGTCATGACGTCCACGAAGAAGGTGACGGCCTTGGCGAGCGCGCCCCGGCCGTACTCGACGAGGTAGATCGCGGTCATCAGACCGATCGGCACGGCGATCAGGGTGGCGAGGCCGACCTGCTCCAGGGTGCCGATGATGGCGTGGTAGACACCGCCGCCCTCCTCGAAGCCGGGCACTCCGGCCATCGAGTGGCCGAGGAAGTAGCCGTCGAGGGCCTTGAGGCCGCGGCTGAGGGTGACCCAGATCAGCGAGAGCAGCGGGATCACGGCGAGCACGAAGCAGACCCAGACGATGCTGGTGGCAAGCCGGTCCTTGGCCTGGCGGGTGTTCTCGACCACCGAGGTGGTGATGTACGAGATCGTCAGGAACAGCAGAGCCGAGATCAGGCCCCACTGGACCTTGCTCTCCAGGCCGAAGACGGCGCCGATGCCGGTGCCGAGTGCGATCGCGAGTACGGCGAAGGCGGGCTGGGACCAGCGGGGCAGTCCGCGGCGGCTGAGGCTGGCGCCGGGCCCGGGGGCGGCGGGGCGGACGTCCTTCATGGCGGTGTTGCTCATCAGGCGTTCGCCCCCGAGTACTCCTTGCGGCGCGCGATGATCATGCGTGCGGCGCCGTTGACCAGCAGGGTGAGGACGAAGAGGACCAGACCGGAGGCGATCAGCGCGTCGCGTCCGAACTCGTTGGCCTCGTCGAACTTGGCGGCGATGTTCTGGGCGAACGTACCGCCGCCCGGGTTCAGGATGTGCCCCGAGATCAGGAAGCTCGGGGACAGCACGGTCGCGACGGCCATCGTCTCGCCGAGTGCTCGGCCGAGACCCAGCATCGAGGCGGAGATGACGCCGGAGCGGCCGAAGGGCAGCACCGACATCCGGATGACCTCCCAGCGGGTGGCGCCGAGCGCCAGGGCGGCTTCCTCGTTCATCCGCGGGACCTGGAGGAAGACCTCGCGGCTGACGCTGGTGACGATCGGCAGGATCATGATCGCCAGCAGGATGCCCACGGTGAACAGCGAGCGCGGCACGCCGATCTCGGTCTTCTCGAAGACGTAGGTCCAGCCGAGGTACTCGTCCAGCCAGAGGTTCAGGCCCTCCAGGTACGGGACCAGGAAGAGGGCGCCCCAGATGCCGTAGATGATCGAGGGCACCGCCGCCAGCAGGTCGACCACGTACGCGAGGGGTGCGGCTAGGCGGCGCGGGGCGTAGTGCGAGATGAACAGTGCGATGCCGACGGCGATCGGGACCGCGATGGCCATCGCGATGACCGAGCTGACGATCGTGCCGAAGAGCAGGACGGCGATGCCGAAGACCGGCGGGTTGCCGGCCGGGTTCCAGTCGAAGGTGGTGAGGAAGTTGCCTTCGTCCTTGGAGATCGCGAGGGAGGCGCGGTAGGCGAGGAACACGGCGATGGACGCCATGATCACAAGCAGCAGGATGCCCGAGCCCCGGGAGAGGCCCAGGAAGACCTTGTCGCCCGCGCGGCCGGTGGAAGTGGCCCGGCGCGAGGCGGCCGGGTTGCCCGGCGGTGTCTCTATGGGTGTCGTGGAAGCCATGTTCTTTCCGGTCTGGGTGGGGGAGGTCCGCGGTTTACGGGTCCCCTGGCGGCGGTGCACCGGATGGTGTCGGCGGTGGCCGGCCCGACCCTTCAGGGTTGGGCGGGCCGGCTACCGCGGACGGTGTGCCGGGTCGTGTTCCGGGGTGTACCCCGGGTGTGGCCCGGGGCTTGCCGGAGGCCCGGCGACGTTCTACTGGAGACCGGCGACGGTCTCGCGGACCTTGGCGTTGATCTCCTGCGGGATCGGGGCGTAGCCGGCCTCGGAGAGCAGCTTCTGGCCCTCGTCGGACGCGGTGTAGGTGAGGAAGGACTTGACCGCGCCCAGGGTCTCGGGCTTGTTGCCCTTGTCGCAGACGATCTCGTAGGTCACGAGAACCAGCGGGTAGGCGCCGGCGGCCTTGGTGGCGTAGTCCAGCTTCAGGGCGAGGTCCTTGCCGGTGCCTTCGATCTTGGCGGCGGCGATCGCCTTGGAGGCGTTCTCCGGGGTCGCCTGCACGGGGGCGCCGGCGCCGGTGTTGATGTCGACGGTCGGGATGGACTGCGAGGTGGCGTAGGACAGCTCGAAGTAGCCGATGGCGCCGGCGACCGACTTGACCTGGGCCGCGACACCGGAGGAGCCGGAGGCTGCCTGGCCGCCCGGGGCGGGCCACTTCTTCTCGGGCTCGTACTTCCAGGCGTCCGGGGCGGCCTTGCTGAGGTACTTGCCCAGGTTCTGGGTGGTGCCGGAGTCCTCGGAGCGGTGGAAGGCCTGGATCGCGGTGCTCGGGAGCTTGACGCCGGGGTTGAGCTTGGCGATCGCCGGGTCGTCCCACTTCTTGATCTTCGTGTCGAAGATCTTGGCGAGGGTGGGGGCGTCCAGGACCAGGCTGTCGACGCCGGGCAGGTTGTAGCCGATGGCGATCGGGCCGCCGACCATCGGCAGGTTGATGCCGGTGCCGCCGGTGCAGACCTTCTTGGACTCGGCGACCTCCTCCGGCTTCAGCGCGGAGTCGGAGCCGGCGAAGCCCACGGTGCCCTGGTTGAACGCGACGATGCCCTCGCCGGAGGAGGAGGACTTGTAGTTGACCTGCGCGCCGGTGCAGGCGGCCATGTAGTTCTTGACCCAGAGGTCCATGGCGTTCTTCTGCGCGCTGGAGCCGGAAGCCATCAGCTGGCCCTTGGCGTCGTCGCACTTGACGGTGGAAGCAGCCTTGCTCGCGTCGCCGGTGCCGCCGGTTGAGCCGCCAGTGTTGTCGTCCGAGCCGCACGCCGTGAGGACCAGGGCGCCGGAGACCGCGAGGGCAGCGAGCGCGGTGGCGCGAAGCCCGTTGTTGCGCTGAAGCTTCACTTTCGGGTGTTCCTTCCAGGAGCGCCGGTCAGGGACGCCGTCTCGGTGACGGTGACGTTGTACGGCGGCGCGCGTCGGGGTCGGTGGTCCGGCACTGCGCCGGTCACCTTGTAGGCCCGAAATTAGGCAGATCAGGTGAAGCCGCCGACGGAGGAGAGTGAACGGGAGGTGAACCCTGTCGGGCGGGGGAGTTCCTGGGGTACTGGGCGAGGACGCTGGTCGTTCAGGGGGTGATCGGGTCATCCGCGGTGAGGCCTGTGACGCCGATGGGTGTCCGCGACGCAGTGCCCGCTCGCGGAGGTAATGAAACATCCCTTTGCTAGGGATATTTGTCCAATGGCCCGGAAATCCCGCGTAGTGAGACGAGGACGTCCACAAGCTGGCGGTCCCGTGGCTGGGTGAGCCGGGCACGTGCCGCGTCGGGCGGCAGCCAGACGATGCGGTCGACTTCCTTGTCCGGGACGAAGTGCCCGGGGGTGTGCGCCTCGGCGGCCCAGTAGCTGACCTCTTTGGGCCGCCCGTTCACCAGGTAGTGGACCGTGGGCAGCCGCGGTCCGGGGGTGCAGTGGTGGCCGGTCTCTTCCAGGACCTCGCGCAGGGCGCCGGTGAGCGGGCCCTCCGCGGCCTTCAGCTTGCCCTTGGGGTGCGACCAGTCGTCGTAGCGCGGGCGGTGCACCAGGCAGATCTCGATGCCGCCCGCTACACGGCCGGGGGCGGCGGCACGGCGCCACAGCACGCATCCCGCCGCGCGGATCAGCTCGCCGTTCGCCGGGCCACTGGTGCTCATGCCGTTCACGGGGTGGCCACCGTTCGGCTGCCCCGGGAGTCCGCGGGGCCGTGCGACACCTCCTGCCAGACCTGGTGGAAGGTGAAACGCGCGGCCTCGACCTCATGCCGCTGGTCGGCGTGCAGCACACCCAGGGCGTAGGCGGTCGCCGGTGCGATACGGGGGGTACGGGCGGCGGCCGCGGCGGCAGACGCCGCCTCGGCCGCGTCCCGGTGCCGGTCGAGCGCGCGTGCGGCGACGGTCAGCAGCGGGTCCGTACCGGAAGTCCGGACCCCGGCCCTGACGCTGACCTCCCGTGCGTAGCGGTGCAGCCGCAGCAGCGCCCGGGCCTGGTGCCAGGGCGCGTCCTGGGCCTCTTCGGCAGGGAGGTCCGCCAGGCCGTGCACCAGCGCTTCGGCGTTGTACGGGTGAGCGGCCCGGGCCAGCGGCAGTATGGCCACGGCGTCCAGCAGCTTCTGCTCCGTGGCGTCCGCGTGCGGGTCGAGCACCTCGGCCGGAGCGCTGGCGGCGGCGGTGAGGGGCACCTCGGAGGCGAGGAGTGCCACGGCGTCGGCGACCGCGTGGAACCGCGACGAGCCCAGCGCCCGCAAGGCGGCGGAGTGGGCGCGGGTCCGGCTCAGGGTGAGCTGCCGTTCGAGCAGTGCTCCGGCGCGTGCGGCGCCGAGGGCGAGCGCCCCACGCGCTCCCGCGACGCCGGCCGCCGCCCGGTGAGCCCCTGTGCCGGCGGCCCCTGCGCCGTCGGCACCCGCCTGCGTACGAGCGGGATGCGGCACCGCACCCGCGCCGAGCGCTGCCGCACCGGGCACTGCCGCGCCGGACAGGCGCGACAGCGCGTCGAGCAGCCTGGCGAGCCTGGACGTGCAGGCGTGCTCCTGGGCGAGCATCCCGGACAGCCAGGCCAGCTCCGTACGCAGCTCGTCGGCCCAGGCGGGCTCCAGCAGCGCCCGGTAGGTGTGCAGCGCCCCGCAGATCCGGCGGGCGGTGCGGCGCAGGGCGCGGGCCGCCTGCTCCGCGCCCTCCGCGTCTGCACCGCTCTCGCGGTGCGACCGCAGACTGCGCAGGAAGCCCGCGGCCTGCGTGTGCAGATATCCCGCCAGGACCTGGTCGGCGCCGGTTCCCCGCGGCACCAGGGGAAGGTCAGGGCTTTGCACGCCGGCGCCTCCGCGCGTCGATGAGCGTTTCCTGTACGTTCCGCAGCGGCTGGCCGTCCGCGTCCGTGGAGTGCCGGGTCCATTCCCCGTCCGGCCCGAGGTGCCAGGACGAGGTGGTCTCGGACATGCCGGTCTCCAGCAGCCGGTTCAGTGCCGCGCGGTGGGCCGGGTCGGTGACCCGGACGAGTGCCTCGATACGGCGGTCGAGGTTGCGGTGCATCATGTCGGCGCTGCCGATCCACACCTCGGGCTCACCGCCGTTGCCGAAGGTGAAGACCCGGGAGTGTTCGAGGAAGCGGCCGAGGATCGAGCGGACCCGGACGTTCTCCGAGAGGCCCGGCACACCGGGGCGTATCGCGCAGATACCGCGCACCCAGATGTCGACCGGCACTCCGGCCTGCGAGGCGCGGTAACAGGCGTCGATGATCGCCTCGTCCACCATGGAGTTGACCTTGATCCGCACATACGCGGGGCGGCCCGCCCTCTGGTGGGCGATCTCCTTGTTGATCCGCGAGACCAGTCCGTCGCGCAGTGACCTCGGCGCGACCAGCAGCCTGCGGTAGGTCTCCCGGCGCGAGTAGCCGGACAGCCGGTTGAAGAGGTCCGACAGGTCCGCGCCGACCTGCGGGTCTGCCGTGAGCAGCCCGAGGTCCTCGTAGAGGCGCGCGGTCTTCGGGTGGTAGTTGCCGGTGCCGACATGCGAGTAGCGGCGCAGGATCTCGCCCTCCTGGCGGACCACCAGCGACAGCTTGCAGTGGGTCTTCAGGCCGACCAGGCCGTACACGACATGGCAGCCGGACTCCTCCAGCTTGCGCGCCCACTTGATGTTGGCCTGCTCGTCGAAGCGGGCCTTGATCTCGACCAGGACGAGCACCTGCTTGCCGGACTCGGCGGCGTCGATCAGGGCGTCGACTATGGGTGAGTCACCGGAGGTCCGGTACAGCGTCTGCTTGATCGCGAGGACCTCGGGGTCGGCCGCGGCCTGCTCCAGGAAGGCCTGCACGGAGGTCGAGAACGAGTCGTACGGGTGGTGCAGCAGTACGTCGCGCTCGCGCAGCGCCGCGAAGATGTCGGGCGCCGACGCCGACTCGACCTCGGACAGGTCGCGGTGGGTGCCGGCGATGAACTTCGGGTACTTCAGCTCGGGCCGGTCCTGCGAGGCGATACCGAACAGGCCGGTGAGGTCGAGCGGCCCGGGCAGCGGATAGACCTCCGATTCGGAGATCTTCAGCTCGCGCACCAGCAGGTCCAGTACGTACGGGTCGATCGACTCCTCGACCTCGAGCCGCACCGGCGGGCCGAAGCGGCGCCGCATGAGCTCCTTCTCCAGAGCCTGGAGCAGGTTCTCCGCGTCGTCCTCCTCGACCTCCAGGTCCTCGTTCCTGGTCACCCGGAACATATGGTGCGCCAGCACCTCCATACCGGGGAACAGCTCCTCCAGGTGCGCCGCGATCACGTCCTCCAGTGGGACGTAGCGCTGCGGGGAGGCCTCCAGGAAGCGCGACAGCAGCGGCGGCACCTTGACCCGGGCGAAGTGGCGGTGGCCGCTGACCGGGTTGCGCACCACGACGGCGAGGTTGAGGGAGAGCCCCGAGATATACGGGAAGGGGTGGGCCGGGTCGACCGCCAGCGGGGTGAGCACCGGGAAGATCTGCTGGCGGAACAGGGTGAACAGCCGGGCCTGCTCCTTGTCCGTGAGCTCGGGCCAGCGGATCAGATGGATGCCCTCGTCGGCCAGGGCCGGGGCGATGTCCTGCTGGTAGCAGGCGGCGTGCCGGGCCATGAGCTCACGGGAGCGGTTCCAGATCAGCTCCAGTACCTCGCGCGGCTGGAGACCGGAGGCCGAGCGGGTCGCGACACCGGTGGCGATACGCCGCTTCAGACCGGCGACGCGGACCATGAAGAACTCGTCCAGGTTCGAAGCGAAGATGGCGAGGAAATTGACCCGCTCCAGCAGCGGGGTCGCCGGGTCCTCGGCGAGTTCGAGCACCCGTTCGTTGAACGCGAGCCAACTACGCTCCCGGTCGAGGAACCGGCCCTGGGGCAGTTCCTCGCCCTCCTCGCCGGTGGCCGCTTCGTAGGCGTCGGCGTCGCCGTCGATATCGGGTTCCAGGTCGGAGACCACGGCGGCGACCGTGTGCGGACGGTGTGCGGCGATGGAACCGACGGACGGCTGTATGTGCTGGACCGGTACCTCGGCTGGCTGCTTGCTCATGAACCCATTCTTCCGCGCGGAAGGGGTACCAAGCGCGTTGGAGCGAGCGGTGGAGGCTGCATCCACCGAGCGTCGCAAGGGTGCCTGAATGCCCGGTAACGGGAACATGACGGCTGGGTACACCGTGGCGCCCCGTCACCCGGGGACGCGGGGTGCCGCGCCCCCGTGTCGGCACCCGGAACTCACGCGTGGCGGCGCCGCAGCACCCGGAAGGCCGCGAACGTCACCGCGGCGGCGAGAACCAGCGCGATCCCGGTCTCGACGAGCTGGATCGGCCAGCAGTGCGACGGCGGGTGGAAGACCGCGTACCACTCGCTGACGCCCTGCCCGGAATGGCTGCCCGTGGGCTGGGTGCCTCCGGGCGCCCAGTACTCCGGGACCCGTGCGCCGTCCACCACCACGCCGTTCTCCTGCTGCCAGGCGCTTTCGGCGAGCTGGCCCTGGGAGCGCTGCCAGACCACGTCACGCGTGGGCCACAGCCGGTCCCGCCAGAGCTCGGCGGACAGCATCACGAACGCGGTGACGAGGACCGCGACGCCGCCGGCGGCCACCGCCCGGCGCAGCAGCAGTCCGGCGAGTGCGCCCGTCGCGAGGGCGAGCAGGCCGTAGGCGATGGACGCAGGGCCGAGGGCCAGGAAGACATCGGTGTGGTACCACTCGTCGATCAGTACGTCCTCCCCGCCATTGCGGGCCCAGCGGTAGACGTACGACAGCAGGCCGGCCCCGGCGGTGGACACGATCGCCGCCACCGCCAGTTTGACGGCGAGCCAGCGAGCCGGGGTGAGGGCGGACTGGGTCCAGACGAGCTGGGCCGTACCGCGCTCCAGTTGGCCGCCGATGAGCCACGCGCCCGCGAAGAAGGCCAGCGGGAGCGGGAGCCAGGCGATGACGGTGGCGGCGGAGCTCAGGGAACTGCCGTAGTCGAACTGGAGAGCCCAGGCCGGCACCGGGCTGTTCGCGTCGAGGCGTTCCAGCACGGCGGCGCCGATGAAACGCAGCGCGATGAGCCCGGCAGCCGACAGTGTGACGAACGCTCCGAAGAGCAGCAGGGCCGTGCGGTGCGGCAGGAAGAGGGGCCGGGCGGACCCGGACAGGGATGGGGTGCTCATACGGCCTCGATGGTCGGTCGGGTAGGTACGGGTGAGCGCTCAGGTTGTTCGGCAGTCGGGGGCTGGTGGTCTGGTTGTCGGGTGCCCACTCCCAGGCGCGCTGGCGGTCCGGCGGTCTGGTCATCGGGTGGTCCGGCGCTTCGGCGGTCTCGCCGTCCCGCGCGCTCCGGCGGTCCGGCGGTCCGGCGGTCGGGCCTCCCGGCGCCCAAGCGCCCAAGCGCCCAGGCGGTCCGGCGCTCAGGCGTGCAGTCGGCGCAGGACGCGGAAGGCCGCGAACGCCACGGCCGCCGCCAGCGCCAGCACGATGGCGGTCTCGACAAACTGGATCGGCCAGAAGTGTGACGGCGGGTGGTGGAGCACGTAGTCCGTGACTCCGCCCCGGCCCGTCAGACACTGCTCCACGCCCTGGTCGGACCAGCCCTGTCCGGCGCAGTCCTCCACGCGCAGCCGTGTGCCGGATGCGGTGAGCTGCCCGGACTCCTGCCACCAGGTGTCGATGCCGTCCCGGCCCGGAAACCACTCCAGATCCAGTCCGTCACCGGTCGCCATGGCCTGGGGCCACAGGTGCGGACGCAGTTGGCCCAGCGCGAGCAGCACGGAGCCGGTCGCGAATCCGGCGAGGCTCATCGCGACGAGGGTGCGCTGGACCAGCAGCCCGAGCAGGGCGCCGACGGCGGTCGCCAGCAGGGTGTACGCCATCGTGGTGATGCCGAGGGCCGCGTACGGCTGCGCCTCCCAGATGGACAGCGGCATGTCCTGGCGTATCGGCGTCCAACTCCAGCGGTAGACGCCGCCCAGCAGCGCGGCGCCGGGCACCACCACGGCCGCCGTGAGCGCCAGCTTCACGGCGAGCCAGTGGGCTGGTGTCACCGACTGGCTCCAGGCGAGGCGGTGGGCCCCGGAATCCATTTCGCGTGCCACCAGCGGACCGGCGACGAACAGCGCGACGAGCAGCGGCAGCAGAGTGATCGCCAGGTCGGCTTGGTCCACCGCCGCCCTCAGCAGGCTGTGGGTCTCCGGGTCGGCTCGGATGTAGCTGAGCCGTGCCGCGACCAGACCGCCCATACTCACGACTGCCACGCCCAGCACTGTCCACAGCGTGCGGCGATGCTGGCGTACGGTCACCCAGCGCGCGCCGCTCAGCGGCAGCAGTCCCAGTGGCTGCGCGCTCATGATGCGATGCCTTCGGCGGACGGGGTGAGCAGCACGGGTGCGTCGGGGGCCCGCAGATGGGCCAGTACCAGCTCCTCCAGGGAGGGTTCCGAGGCCGTCAGGCTGTCGGGGAGCGGCCCTTCGCGGCGTATCAGCGCGGTCAGCCCGCGTCCGGTCGTACGGGACTCCACGACGGTGTGCGGTGCGAGCACCATGCCGGCGGGGCCGGTCACCAGGCGGTGCGCGGTGATCAGGTCGTCGATGCCGCCGCCCAGCCGGATCCGGCCGCCGGCGACGAGCAGCAGGTAGTCGCAGGCGCCCTCCAGCTCGCTGACGATGTGCGAGGACATCACCACGGTCGTGCCGTGCTCGGCGGCTTCGGCGAGCAGCGCGCCCATCAGCTGGTGGCGGGCGAGCGGGTCGAGGTCGGCCATCGGCTCGTCGAGGAGCAGCAGTTCGGCCCGCTTGCCGAGGGCGAGAGCGAGTGCGACGCGGGTGCGCTGACCGCCGGAGAGGCCGCGTATCCGGGCCTCGGGATCGAGTTCGCCACCGTCCACGATCCGCCGGGCGACCTCGTCGTCCCAGCGACCGGGGTTGAGCTCGCGGCCCATGCGCAGTGTCTCGGCCACCGTGAGCTGGGGAAACAGCGGCTTGTCCTGGCTGACGTAGGCGATCCGCTCGCGGGCCGCCGCCGGGTGTTCGCCGAGCACCCGCAGCGAGCCTTCGGTGGGCCGCAGCAGTCCCGCCGCGGTGGCCAGCAGGCTGGACTTGCCGGCGCCGTTGGGGCCGACGACGGCGCAGACCCGGCCCGCGGGCAGGGTGAAGGAGCAGTCCTGCAGGGCCCAGACGCGCCGGTACTGCCTGCCGAGTCCGGTCGCCTGGATGGCGGCGTGATCGGTCATATGTCGTTGTCCCCTTGCTCCTGTGCGGTGAAGTGCTCGTCGAGTACGGCGCTGAAGAGCGCGGCCACGTCGTCCCGACCGAGGCCCTCGCCACGGGCGCGCACCGCCCAGTCGGCGAGTTCGCCGCGGAGCGGGGAGTCGGCACCGGCGGTGCCGAGGGTCTTGCGCACGAAGGTGCCGAGGCCGCGCCGGGCCTCGACCAGGCCCTCGCGCTCCAGCTCGCGATACGCCTTGAGCACGGTGTTCGGGTTGATCGCCGTGGCTTCCACCACCTCGCGGGCGGTGGGCAGCCGGTCGCCGGGCTCCAGCAGGCCGAGGCGCAGGGCCTGCTTGGTCTGCTGGACGATCTGCACATAGGTGGCGATGCCACTGCGCCGGTCGATCCGGTACTCGATCACAACACCACCCTTTCACTAATCAAGTAGTGAAAGGGTGGTGCAAAGAAGGGGGCGGTGTCAACCGCCCCCTTCTTCGCCCTGGTTCCGCGCGGGCTCAGGTCTCCGAGCGGTACATCAGATCGACCTCGTGCGTTGCGAACCCGAGCCGCTCGTACACCCTGAGTGCCGCCGTGTTGTCCGCGTCGACGTACAGCATCGCCGTCGGCAGCCCCTCGGCGGCGAGATGGCGCAGTCCGACCGCGGTGAGCGCCTTGCCGAGTCCGGAGCCCTGTGCGTCGGGACGCAGTCCGACCACGTACACCTCGCCGAGCTGCTCCTCGGCGTGCACCTTCGTCCAGTGGAAGCCGATGATCTCGCCGTCGCGTTCGGCGAGGAAGAAGCCCTTGGGGTCGAACCAGGGCTCTTCCTTGCGGTCGTCCAGATCGCGCTGGGTCAGTGAGCCCTGCTCGGGGTGGTGGGCGAAGGCCGCCGCGTTGACCGCGAGCCAGGCCGTGTCGTCCTGCCCCGGGATGAACGTACGAATGGTGACACCCTTGGGCAGATCGGGCTCGCGGATGATCGGAGTGCCCAACGGTCGGCGCAGCTGGCGAAGTTCGCGGAACAGGGTGAGCCCGAGCACCTGGGCCAGATGCCGGGCCGCGGACTTGCCGCCGTGCGCCCACACCCGCAGCCGCTTGCCCGACGCCGCGAGCAGTGCGTTGCCGAGGGCGCGCCCGTGGCCCCTGCCCCGATGGCTGGGGTGGATGACCAGCTCGGCCGCCGGAGCCTCGACCGGGTCGGTGTCCTCAAGCTGGGCATAACCACGCAGATCGCCGGCGACGGTGAGCAGGAAGTGCCGCACGCCGGCCCGCTGCCCGTGGCGCAGCTGGAGCCTTCCCTGCTCGGATACGGCCTGCATGCCGTCGGCGCGAGCGGCCACGGAGAGCAGGGTGAGGACGTCCTCGGCCTGCTCCGGGGTGAGTTCGTCGAGTGACTGGATCTGCCTGCCGGGCTCTAGAGCGGGGGCTGCGTCTGTCATACACCGAGGGTACGGCGCCGGACCGCAGCCGATCGGAAACCAGGTCGTAACCCTTTACCCCTGTTGCGCTACGCGCGTTGACAATAGGCTGCCCGGCTGAGGACGGCTGTCGTCCCGTTGAACCACGCTGAACTGACAAGGGGACAGATGTCAGCGACACCTAACCGGAAGCGCGGACGCATACTGGCCGTCGTCGCCGGACTGACCACCATCGGCGCCCTGGCCGCGGCCATGCCCGCGGGCGCCGCCGAGGACCGCGCCCAGGGCTACGGCTTCGGGTACGGCCACGGCAAGGACCGCACCGTGGACGTGCAGCTGCTGTCCTTCAACGACCTGCACGGCAACCTCCAGCCGCCGTCCGGCTCCTCCGGGCGTGTCACGCACACCAACGAGGACGGCACCACCAAGACCATCGACGCGGGTGGCGTCGAGTACCTCGCCACGCACCTGCGTGAGGCCCGCAAGGACCAGAAGTACTCGATCACGGCCGCCGCGGGCGACATGGTCGGGGCTTCGCCGCTGCTGTCCGGCCTGTTCCACGACGAGCCCACCATCGAGGCGCTCAACAAGCTGGACCTCGACGTCACCTCAGTGGGCAACCATGAGTTCGACGAGGGCTACAAGGAGCTGAAGCGGCTCCAGTACGGCGGCTGCCACGCCACCGAGGGCTGCTACGAGAAGAACGCCAAGGGTAGGTCGAAGTACTTCTGGGGTGCCGACTTCCCGTTCCTGGCCGCCAACGTGGCCAAGGAGAAGTCGGGCCGTCCGATCCTGGACCCGTACTTCGTCTGGGAGAAGAACGGGGTGAAGATCGGTTTCATCGGTGTCACCCTGGAGGGCACGCCGAACATCGTCTCCGCCGAGGGCATCAAGGGCCTGAAGTTCTCCGACGAGGTCGAGACGATCAACAAGTACACCCGGATCCTGGAGCGCCAGGGCGTCAAGTCCATCGTCGCGCTGCTGCACGAGGGCGGGCTCCCGGCCTCCTCCTCGTACAACTACAACTGCGACAGCCCGGGCCCGGGCGACGGCATCTCCGGTCCGATCGTGGACATCGCCAAGAACGTCAGCCCGCAGGTCGACGCCATGATCACCGGCCACACCCACACGGCGTACGCGTGCACCATCCCGGACCCGGCCGGCAACCCGCGCATGGTCACCTCGGCGGCCTCCTTCGGCAAGCTGTACACGGACACCACGCTGACGTACGACCGCCGCACCCGCGACATCGTGCGTACGTCGGTCGCCTCCGCCAACCACGTCGTCACCCGTGACGTGGCGAAGGCCGAGGACATGACGCAGCTGATCGACCGCTGGAACGCGCTGGCCGCGCCCATCGCGAACCGTCCCGTCGGTTACATCTCCGGCGACATCGACAACCCCGCCGACGGCCTCGAGAAGCCGCTCGGCAACCTGATCACGGACGCCCAGCTGGAGAACATGGCCGCGGCCGACAAGGGTGGCGCCCAGATCGCGCTGATGAACCCGGGCGGTATCCGCGCGCCCTTCGTCTTCAAGGCGAGCGGCAGCGAGGGCGACGGTGTCGTGACGTACGGCGAGGCGTTCACCGTCCAGCCGTTCACCAACATGATGACCGCGGTCGACCTGACCGGTGCCCAGCTGATCACCGCGCTCCAGCAGCAGGTCAGCGGTTCCAACCAGGCCGCTCCGAAGATCCTCCAGGTCTCCAAGGGCTTCACCTACACCCTGGACATGACCAAGGCCGGCGCCGACCGGATCGTGGTGGACTCGGTGAAGCTGAACGGCGAGGCGATCGACCCGGCGAAGACCTACCGGGTCGCGATGAACGAGTTCCTCGCGGGCGGCGGCGACGGCTTCGCCGTCCTGAAGGAGCACAAGAACAAGCTGGTGGGCGGGTCCGACCTGGACGCCCTCCTCGCCTACTTCGCCGCGCACTCCAGCGCGAGCGGCCCGATCGCGGCCCCGGCCACCGGCCGGATCACCGTCATCAAGTAACACCCGCGTGGTGTGAGGGGGGGGCGAACCGGGGGGTGGCGGCCCGCCGCGGTAGCGGATCGGGCCCCGGGTGGCGGGGGCCGCGGCGG
>NZ_JBHXFA010000084.1:1053-2391 GCF_042724175.1 Streptomyces sp. NPDC127084 | reverse complement strand
CCCCTCCGCCCCCCCCGCCCCCGCCCTCCACCCCACACACCACAAACCCCGGGGGGTTGTGGGGGGCGCCCGCCCCGGGGCCCCCCCCCCCCTCGGCGTACGCGTAGCCGTCCGCTTGTCCCGGTCCACTGGCCGGCGCCGGTTCCGGGCCATCTACCTGTCTCGTCCACGTATCTGATTTCCTGGCGTCCAGCCCATTTCATGACATGCGCATGTCTGGAATTATCCCGTGAGCCGACCGCGACCCCCCACATCGCGGCGGCTCACTTGTGATTGGGAGACGGCACATGTCACTGACCAGACGTGGTTTCCTCGCCGGCGCGGGCGTCGCGTCCGCCACCGCCCTGATAGGGGCGTCACCGGCAGCCGCTGCCGGGCGTTCCGGGCAGCGGCTGCTCGGTACCCAGGACTGGATGAGCGGCCTCGACGGCAACCGGGCGCTGGCGACCCTCACCATCCCCGGTACGCATGACTCCGGCGCCCGCTTCGGGGGTCCGTGGCCCGAGTGCCAGAACACCACCATCGCCCAGCAGCTCGAATCCGGTATCCGCTTCCTCGACGTACGCTGCCGGGCCATCGACGGCTCCTTCGCCATCCACCACGGCTCGTTCTTCCAGAACATGATGTTCGGCGACGTCCTCGTCGCCTGCCGGGCCTTCCTGGCCGCACACCCCGGCGAGACCGTGCTCATGCGGGTGAAGCAGGAGTACTCGGGGGAGAGCGACGCCGTCTTCCGCGCCATTTTCGACAACTACCTGGACGTACGGGGCTGGCGCTCCCTGTTCCGGATCGGCGACCGCCTCCCCACCCTCGGCGAGGCGCGCGGCAGGGTGGTCCTCATCGCCGACCAGGGCGGGCTGCCCGGACTGAAGTGGTGGGACGGGAACGCCTTCGACATCCAGGACGCTTACAACGACCTGCCCTGGGACAAGTACCCCAAGATCGAGGCGCATCTGCGCAAGGCCGTCGCGCAGCCCGGCAAGCTGTACATCAACTTCGTCAGCACATCGGCCTATCTGCCGCCGCGCTGGAACTCCGACGACCTCAACCCCCGGGTCCACCGCTTCCTGGACGGCACGGCCGGGAGCTGGAAGGGCCTCGGGATCGTGCCGATGGACTTCCCGAACACCCGCTCCGGGCTCGTCGAGTCGCTCATCCGCCATAACTGACGTCCGGGCGGCCACCTGACCCAGGTTCTGGTTCTCAGGATGTCAGGGGGGAAGTCCGGGCACTCCGTCAGGGGAAGGCCGGGGGGGGGGGGGGGCGGCGCGCGGCGCGCGGCCCCCCCCCCCCCCCCCCCCCCGCCCCCCCCCCGCCCCCCCCCCCGCGCGCACGCCA
>NZ_JBHXFA010000084.1:0-1043 GCF_042724175.1 Streptomyces sp. NPDC127084 | reverse complement strand
CATATATTACAAAACCCCCTTATGTGGGGGGGCGTTGATTTTGTTTTCGTCTGCGGGGGGGCTTGGCGCGGCCCCCGGGGGGGGGCCGGGGGGCCCCCCCCCGCCGCCGGCGGGGGGCCCCGGGGGGCCCCCCCGTCCACGGGGCACACTCAACCCGCGCGGGCGGCCATATGGCTACAGTCTCGCCGCCTCCTGGCGAGGCTCCGGAAGCTTGGGCGAGGTGCGGAACAGCGCCTGTGCCCCGGTGAGCTGCCTCGTCGGCACCGCCCAGCGGCCTGTGGGCCGCCTACCAGCGCAAGCGGGCGCAAACCGTCTTGCCGGCCCCGGGTCCGGGACGGACACGTACCTCGCCGGCCAGCTCGGTGACCACCCGCAGTCCCCAGCCACCCCGCACACCGGAGAGGTCGGGAGCGTGCGCACGGGGAAGACGAGGGCTGGTGTCGCTGACCGCGATATCGAGCTCCGACTCATCCGCCCGCAGCCGCAAGGTGCACGGCCCCGGCGCATGACGTCGCGCGTTGCCCACGAGTTCGCTCACCACGATCAGGACTGCCTCCACGAGCTGCGGCCGAAGAGGGCGGCCGAGCAGGGACGCGGCTTCGGTGAAATACGCGAGAGTGGTACGCCGGACCGAGCGGAGGGACTCGGCGTCGGGCAGCTCGAACGAACGCGTCTGGGCGGTGGCCATGGCGCCTCTCCCCAATAGCCCCCTCGTATGAGGGCTCATGTGGCGGCTGCCCAGACCCCGACGCCTTAAGTGCGCTCGGGGCGGGCTTCGCGGATCCGGACGCCCAGCAGGCGTGGCCCGGTCGGCGAGCATCGTCCAGGAGCTAGTGCCGCGTCAGGCAACGTTCGCCCCGTCGCGACGCCCGGCACGGCGACTCGCGGCGTTGCCGAATCAACCGAGTAGGCCCCACTACGAGGTCGATCCGGCGCCTTGCGATCCGTCCCCTCGGCCCCTGCGGGCCTGGGGAGGCCCCACCCCCTCGGCCCCTGCGGGCCTGGGGAGGCCCCACCCCCTCGGCCCCTGCGGGCCTGGGGAG
>NZ_JBHXFA010000083.1:29608-33759 GCF_042724175.1 Streptomyces sp. NPDC127084 | reverse complement strand
GAGCACACGTGCTCCACGGGGCACCTTCCGTATGCCGCACGCCTCGCCGCGGCCTCGCCGGTTCACGGCCTCGCGGCTCTCGCGGCCTCAGCCCAGCCGCTTGACCGCCGCCTCGACGCGCTCGTCCGTCGCCGTCAAGGCGACCCGCACGAAGCGCTCCCCGGCGGCCCCGTAGAAGTCCCCTGGCGCCACCAGAATCCCCAGCTCGGCCAGGTAGGCGACGGTGTCCCAGCAGGTTTCGTCGCGGGTCGCCCACAGATAGAGGCTGGCTTCGCTGTGCTCGATCCGGAAGCCGTGCCCCAGCAGTGCCTCACGCAGCGCCGAACGCCGGGCCGCGTACCGCGCCCGCTGCTCGCCGACATGCGTGTCGTCGCCGAGCGCCGCGACGGTCGCCGCCTGTACCGGCGCGGGCGTCATCATGCCGCCGTGCTTGCGGATCCCCAGCAGCTCGCCGAGCACCGCCGCGTCACCGGCGATGAACGCGGCCCGGTAGCCCGCCAGGTTCGAGCGCTTGGACAACGAGTGGACGGAGACAACGCCCTCGTACGTACCTCCGCAGACGTCCGGATGCAGCACGGACACCGGTTCGGTCTCCCAGCCCAGCTCCAGGTAGCACTCGTCGCTGAACACCAGCACACCGTGCTCGCGCGCCCAGGCCACAATCCGGGTCAGCTCGCCCTTGGGCAGCACCCGGCCGGTCGGGTTCGACGGCGAGTTCAGCCACAGCAGCTTCAGCCCGGCCGGATCCAGCTTCGTGGGATCGTCGTAGACCACGGGCGTGGCGCCGCACAGCCTGGCCCCGACCTCGTACGTCGGATAGGCCAGCCTCGGGTACGCGACCGTGTCACCGGCGCCCAGACCGAGCTGAGTCGGCAGCCAGGCGACCAGCTCCTTGGACCCCACCACCGGAAGTACGTTCGAGTGAGTGAACGACACCGCGCCGAGCCGCCGTTCGCACCAGCCCACCAGGGCGTCGCGCAGGGCCGCCGTGCCCCACACCGTCGGATAGCCGGGCGAGTCGGCGGCGGCGATCAGGGCCTGCTGGACGATGGCCGGAACCGGGTCGACGGGCGTGCCGACGGAGAGGTCGACGATGCCGTCGGGATGGGCGGCGGCGGTCGCCTTGTACGGCTCCAGCTTGTCCCAGGGGAATGCGGGGAGACGCGAGGAGACTGCGGACACGGTGCTCACTTTCTCGATCTCGTACTCGCACAGAGGTGCGACGCAAACGCCGCGGTCCCGTACGGCGGACGCACCGTACGGGACCGTGATCGCACTATCAGCCGTTCTGCGGCGGCAGGGCGGCGATGAAGGGGTGGTCGCGCTCGATCAGACCCAGCTTGGAGGCGCCCCCGGGCGAACCGAGCTCGTCGAAGAACTCGACGTTCGCCTTGTAGTAGTCCTTCCACTCCTCCGGAGTGTCGTCCTCGTAGAAGATCGCCTCGACCGGGCAGACCGGCTCGCAGGCACCGCAGTCGACGCATTCGTCCGGGTGGATGTACAAGGACCGCTGGCCCTCGTAGATGCAGTCGACGGGGCACTCCTCGATGCACGCCTTGTCCTTGACGTCGACACAAGGCTGCGCAATGACGTAGGTCACGCTGTCGTTCCTCCTCGGTAGGGCGCGGCGTCCGTTCTGCGGCTCGCCGCGGGGCTGCGCGGGAGCGCGGCGTCGTCGATGCCCGCACCTAGTATCTCCGTTCCTGGGGATGATCCGAACAGGAGGGGCGGACGGAGCTGTGGAATTCACTGCGAGCGGACGGTGGGAGGTCCGAATCACCCCTCTTGACGTGGGAAAACGAGTATCTGTACGAAGGCTCGACGAGGCCGGTGGTGTCGGCGGGACGTTCACGGACGCGGTCGGGGTTCTCACATCCTGGGACGAGGGTGTGCTGGTGATCACAAGAAGGACCGGGGAGATCGTCCGAATCCCGGAATCCTCACTGGTCGCGGGCAAGGTCGTCCCGTCGGTTCCGGCGCGCCGGCGAGGACTCCCGGCAGCGTCGTTCGACGAGCTTGCGCGGATCTCGGCGCGGGCTTGGCAGCCGGTCGAGAGCGAGCCGCTCGGCGAGTGGCTGCTGCGGGCGGCCTCGGGGTTCACCCGGCGGGCGAACTCGGTACTGCCGCTGGGTGATCCGGGTATGCCGCTGGATGCCGCGCTGGACCGCGTGAGGGCCTGGTACGGGGCACGGGAGCTACCCGCCTTCATACAGCCGGCGACGGGCGGCGAGGGTACCCAGGAGGCGCTCTGCGCGGAGCTGGAGCGGCGCGGCTGGGAGCGCGAGGTGACGACGGAGCTGCGGGTGGGTGGTCTCGCGGCGGTCGGCGACCTGGACGCCGACGTGTCCCGGGTACGGCTCGACCGGTCCGTGGACGGGGACTGGCTGCGCCGCTACCAGCGGTCCAGTGGTCCCGGGGTTTCCGGGCCCCATGTACGGGCGGTGCTGTCCAGTGGGCCTTCGGTGTGGTTCGCCACCGTGCCCGGGGCGTCCGGCGAGCCCGGGGGGCCGGCGGCCATCGGCCGCTGTGTGGTCGACGGACGCTGGGCGGGCTTCATGGCGGTGGAGGTCGACCCGGCCCGCCGCAGACAGGGACTGGCGACTGCCGTGATGGCGGCGCTGGCGCGCCGGGCACTGGAAGAGGGCGCTTCGGCGGCCTGGCTCCAGGTCGAGTCGGACAACGACGCCGCCCGCGCGATGTACGAGGGGATGGGCTTCGCGACCCATCACCACTACCACCACTTCCGGGACACCACCGGGATCTCCGAGCACTCCTGATCTTCCTGAACGGGTACGAGACGCATATGCACCCGCCACCGCCCGAGGCCAACCCGTGGCGCAGCCGGTTCGCCGAGGAGGCACGTTCCGAGCGGCCGGATCTCGCGACGCTGTGCCTGCTCGTCGGGGCCGAGGCGGACCCGGCGCTGGACGAGACCGGTCTGGACGCGGCACAGATCGAGCTCGACCGGCTCGCGGGACTGCTGCCGTACGGCATCCGGGGTCCGGAGGCATGGGTGGCGGCACTGGCCTCGCTGCTGGGCGAGCGCTGCGGCTTCCACGGCACCCCGGGCTGCTACCAGCGTCTGGAATCCTCGCTGCTGCCCGAGGTCCTGCGCCGCCGCCGGGGGCTGCCGATCCTGCTCTCCGTCGTCTGGCTCGAGGTCGCCCGCCGCGCGGGCGCACCGGCGTACGGGGTCGCCCTGCCGGGCCACTTCGTGGTCGGCTTCGGCGACCCGTCCGAGCCGGTGCTCGCCGACCCTTTCGCGGGCGGCCGGCTGCTCACCGGCGCGGACGCCGAGCTGCTGGTCGCCGGCGCGACCGGCGAACCGCTCGACTCCTCGATGCTGGTCCCGGCCGGGCCGCTGGAGATCGTACTGCGCGTCCTCAACAACATCCGCGCCTGGTCCGCCACCCGTCCGGAGCGCTCGGACGTGGCCCTCTGGGCCGTCGAGCTCTCGCTGCTGCTTCCTTCGCACCCGGCCCGCCTGCGCTTCGAGCGCGCCCAACTGCTCGTCCAGCGCGGCGACTTCCTCACGGGCGCGGCGGAGATGGACGCGTACGCGGATATCGTCTCCGCGGTGGAGCCCGCCACGGCGGAGACGATCAGGCAACGGGCGAACGCGGCACGGTCCCTGCTGAACTGAGGTCTTGACGCCCTACCGGGCGGCCCGTCCACCGGTGGCCCGACCCGCAGAGCGCCCACCGTCCCCGCCGCCGGGTTCGCCCGCCCGCTGAGCGCGTGCCCTGCGCCGCGCCCTCGACGCTCGGGCCCGGTAATGTCCCCTTGTGGCGGTGCTGATCGTGGACGGGGCGAACGTGGTGGGCTCGGTGCCCGACGGCTGGTGGAAGGACCGCCGTGGTGCCGCCGAGCGGCTGCGTGACCAGTTGGCGTCGAGGGCCGGGGACGACGAGATCATCCTGGTGGTCGAGGGCGCCGCGCGGGGTGTCGGGTCCGTGCCCGGGGTGCGGGTGGACTCGGCGACCGGCAGCGGAGACGACCTGATCGTGGAACTGGCAGCCCTGTACAGCGGACAGGACTGCGTGGTGGTCACGGCCGACCGCGCGCTGTGCGAACGGGTACGGGCACTCGGAGCCCGGTGCGCGGGGCCGAGGACGGTACGCCCGGCGGAGCGGTGAGACCCGGGGTGCCGC
>NZ_JBHXFA010000083.1:13020-29598 GCF_042724175.1 Streptomyces sp. NPDC127084 | reverse complement strand
TCGACTGGGCGGGGGGGCGTGGCGTAAGGCCGGGGGGACTTAAGGCGCGGGCGGGACACGCACGCCACCCGGACACTCACTTGAGCGGAATCTCCTGGGTGCGCTCTTCGGGCGTCTTCCCCAGCAGCGCCTTCTGCATCGCGTATGCGACGTCATCGGCGGACACCGGGCGCTCCTTGCCGTCGCGCTTGGTGACCGTGATGCCGTCGAAGACGCCGTCCAGCAGCTCGGTGATCGCCTTCTTGTCGTAGACCTCGACGAGACGGCCGTTGACGGGCTTCATCGAAAGGATCTTCGGCAGCGAGCGGGCGGGGCCGAACTGGATCTGCTTGCCGCCCGCCTGGATCGTGATGAGTCCGGACATGGCGGGCTTGGCGAACTCGTTCATCGCCCGGTCCAGTTCGGTCTGGTCGATGGTGGGCTGGCTGGTGCCGACGGGCAACTCGACCAGATTGGGCCGGCCCGTCTCGACCTGGGCGCGGTAGGCGTCCTTCACCGAGATCATCGACTTGCCCACGTCCAGCGACGCACCCGCCTTGCCGGGTACGGCGACGGCCTTGTTCGGCTCGAACCTGATCGTGCCATCGGTGGCGGATCCTGAGGCGATCGCCAGGTCCGAGAGCGCGACTTGGAGCTTCTCCTCGTCCACGGGGAAGACGGGCTGGGCGACCCGCTCGGCGTCGAACAGGGAACCGATGACGGATACCGGGTTGTAGTCGGTGCCCGCCGCGGCGCGCACGGTCGCCTGGCTGTCGAGGGCGAGTCCCGCCTTGTCCGGGGCGAGCTTCTCCTTCTTGCCGCCCACCGCGAGCTCCAGCGGGGTGGTGACCCGGTCGCCAAGGGCGGCGTCCAGCTTGGCGACTGCCTCCTCCTTGGTGCCGCCGCCGATGTCGATGCCCAGGACCGTGGTGCCCTTGGGCACATCGGACTGGTCGAGCAGCAGTCCGGCGCCATAGGCGACGGCCAGCACGCCGAACACGCCCGCACCCGCGAGTACGGCCTTGGACCGCCCCTTCTTCGCCGGCCTCGCGGGGCGCGGCGCCGCGGCCGGAGCCGGAGCGTCACCTGGCGCCGGCGACGGGGGTCCGGACGGGCCGGGGAAGTCCCGCAGGGCGTGGTCCCGTGCGTCGAAGTCCGCCCCGGGGCCGGAGCCGGGCACGGGACCGGACGAGGGCCAGGGGCTCACATCCGGGCCGCCCACAGGCGCCACGGGACTCGCGGGAGCCGCAGAGACCGGCGGCGCGAACGGCGAGCGCTGCTGGGCCGGGACCACGGGGATACCGCTGGTCAGCGTGTCACCGGAGACATTGCCCGCGGGGGTGGACGGTCCTGGCATGGCGGTGGGGCCGGTGTCGGACGGCGACTGCGGGGTCAGCACGGCAGTGTCGTCGCCCAGCCGCGGGGCACGACCGGCACCGCCGCCCGTGGCGCCCGGGATTCCCGGCGCCGCGGGTGCACCTGGTGCCCCTGACGGCCTTGCGGCTCCCTTGGCGAAGGGCGAGGTTCCGGTGGCAGGCCCGGTCGTGGGCCCCGCGGGACCACCGGCCCGGGCAGGACCAGCGGGCGCGGCAGCTCCCGGCGCGCCCTGCGGGCGAACGCCGCCCGGCTGAGGCGCGGTGGGCCCGGCCGGGACCCCCGCAGCAGCCGGGGCGGCAGGCGCGGCCTGGGCGGGAACGGAGGGCTGGGCAGGCGGCTTGCGCGGCGCGAACCAGTCGCTCGTCTTCTGCTCGGCCGGCCTGTCCACCGGCGTCCGGGCCGGACTCTCTTCCTCGGCGGGGGACGCGTCGCGCGGCCGGACGGGTGCGGACGCCCCCGGCACCTCGCCGACCGCCGCGGGCCGCGGGGTGCTGCCGGTGCGCTCGGCCAGCCGCTCGCCCCCGCCTCCCAGCGTTCCCGGTGTATCCAGCGAACCGAGCGCACTCACCGGACCCGGCGTGCTCTTGGCACCGCTCGCGCTCTTTCCGCCCTCGGTGCCGTTCGCACCGTCCGCCGCGCGGCGTGCGTCCAGATCACTCATCGGCGTACGCATGACGACCGGCGGGATCGGCCGCGAGCCCGGAATGTTGATCCGGATACGCGTGGTCAGCGTGGTCTCGGTCCTGGGCTCATCCGGCTTCGGAGCGGATTCGGCGCCCTCATCCGTGGCGTCCTGCGCGGGGTGCAGCGACGGATACTGGCGCGATCCGTACGGCGGTGTAGCGGAGGGGTACGCGGCTCCGCCGCCCCCCTGGGGGCCGGAGGACGAACTGTCAGTTTCACGACTCAAAGCAGGTTCTCCCGATCGGCTCCGCCGCCCGTTTCCTACTGGCACTACTGCTTCGGGCGACTCGGCAGCGCGCACCACCATACTGGCCGCCGTCGGCAGGCACCTGTGGACAGGGGAGCGGCGCGGTGCGCGCACCGCCGGCCGCCACCCACCCACAGCGGTCATTTCGGCCCGAGAAGGACACCTCACGCGCCAAGTGAGCCGGTTCGTCCGCCCGATGACCACGCCCGCGACATGGTGGCACAGATCACAGCCAGCGCCACCCCTCCCAGCAGGAACAGCATCTCGCCGAGCCCGCCCACGAAGAGGCCGTCGCCTTCCGGCCGCCCGGCACTCAGCAGCAGCACCGCCACGATCCAGCCGGCCGCCGGCACCAGCGCCCCGAACTGCGTCGCGACGGCGCGCACGCCCCCGTAGAACAGCCCCGCGCTGCCGGCGAGCGCGAGCAGCAACCCGGCCGGGAACCAGGCGGCTTGGACCAGTGAACCGGCCGCCCCCACCACGAAGCCGAGAACCAGCAGCACGACATATCCCGCGATTCGTCCGGGTTTCAGCGACTGGCCCGGCCAGGATCCGGACTGGGATAGCTCGTTCGGCTGAGCCGACCGGTGCTGCTGACGCTGCGGCCGCGGCTCGCCCGGCCCGCGCGACTCACGCGGCTCGCTCGACGCCTTCGGCCTCGCCGGCCTCTTCGGATCCTGCGGCTCCGTCACAGGGCCACCCCCTCGAACAGGTCGTACTCACGCTCGCCCGCGCGGGCGCCGGATGTGCCGCGCGCCAACTCGTAGCACTCGGTGGTGAACAGCGGCTGGCCAAGTCCATTCGAAAGTGCGAAAAACGGACCGTCCACCACGATCTGGGTCGCATGCGCGCGCATCGCGGCGGCCTTGCGGTCGGCGTACGCACTGCCGTCGATCTCGGCGGTGATCCACGCGTCGTCCACGACACCGGGAACGTCCGCCAGGCTCGCGATGCCGGAGATCCCGGGAACCGCGCCTGGGGTCCCGGCGGCGCGCAGTGCGGCGAAGCCGTCTTCGGCGAGGGACTTCGGCACCCTGTTCCAGTAGATCTTGGCGATGGAGTGCGGCTCGCCCAGGTCCGGCCGGAAGGCGGGGTCGGCAGCGAGGTCGGTGGCCCGCATCGCGACCCGGTGTGCCTGGATGTGGTCGGGGTGGCCGTAGCCGCCCTCCGGGTCGTAGGTGACGAGGACCTGCGGCCGTACCGAACGGATCACCTCGACGAGGTGGTAAGCGGCGTCGTCCACGGCCGCGCTCCAGAAGGCGCCGTCGCGCCGGTTCTGCGGCAGGCCCATCATCCCGGAGTCGCGGAAGCGCCCCGGGCCGCCGAGGAAGCGGTGGTCGGTGACACCCAGCTCGGCCATGGCCGCGGCCAGTTCCCCGATCCGGTGCGCGCCGAGCGTGTCCTCCCGGTCGGCGGTCAGCCGGATGAGCGCGGGCGGGATGACCTCGCCCTCCTCACCGAGGGTGCAGGTCACCAGGGTGACCTGGGCGCCTTCGGCGGCGTACCGCGCCATCGTGGCACCGTTGTTGATCGACTCGTCGTCCGGGTGCGCGTGCACCAGCAGCAGACGACGGGCTGGGAGCTCCGTCATGCCCCCAGCCTACGAGGCCCCGCGACCGGACCCTGGACCTGCCCGGACTGGGCCCGGTGCCGTGCCCGGCCCTAGAACTTGAGGCCGCCGATCATCCCCGCGACGTTCGTGGTCAGCTGGCTGATCGTGGGCGCGATGGACGAGCTCGCGAGGTAGAACCCGAGCAGCATGCAGACCGCCGCGTGCCCCGCCTTCAGACCAGATTTCCTGACCAGCAGGAAGACGATGATCGCCAGCAGCACCACCGCCGAAATCGAGAGTGCCACGGCGGTTCACCTCCACAGATATTCGGCCGGTAAAGGGCAGATCGCATGTGCCGGAGGAGTCATACCCACCTCGCGCTAGGGATCATAACTATCCATAGGCACGCATCGATCGGTGCACGGCAGCACGTGGGGGCGCACGGCATTAGATTCGGCCATATGACCTCCAGGCAGCAGCGCTCCCTCACCCCCGCAACCCCTTCCGCTCCGCCCGGTTTCCCGCGCCAGTACGCCAGGACCCAGCGCTTCGGACTCGGCGCGCCCCGAGCGTTCACGGTGGCGCCGGACGGCTCTCGGGTGGTCTTCCTGCGCTCCCTCTCGGGGACGGAAACGGCCAACCGGCTGTGGGTGCTGGACCTCGCGGACACTCCCGGCACCGCCGGCCCGGAGGGCGGTGCCGACCCTGCCGCCGAGCGGCTGGCGGCTGACCCTGACGTGCTGCTGGACGGCGCTGCCGAGGAGTTGTCCGCAGAGGAGCGGGCGCGACGGGAGCGCAGCCGTGAGGGCTCCGGGGGGATCGTCTCGTACGCCGTCGACCGTGCGGTGGAGTTGGCCGCGTTCGCGCTGTCCGGGCGGCTGTTCACGGCGGAGCTGCGGGCGGGCACGGCCCGCGAACTGCCCGCGACCGGGCCGGTGATCGATCCGCGGCCGTCGCCGGACGGGCGGTTGGTCGCCTACGCGGCGCGGGGGGCGCTCCGGGTGATCGGCGCGGACGGCGAGGGGGACCGTGCGCTGGCCGAGCCGGAGGACGACGAGGTCTCCTACGGTGCCGCGGAGTTCATCGCGGCCGAGGAGATGGGGCGCTCCCGTGGGTTCTGGTGGTCGCCCGGGAGCGACCGGCTGCTGGTGGCACGGGTCGACGAGTCCCCCGTACAACGCTGGTGGATCGCCGATCCGGCGCGGCCGGAGCGGGAGCCCGCACAGGCCGCCTACCCCGCGGCGGGGACGGCCAACGCGGATGTACGGCTGTTCCTGCTCGGTCTCGACGGGACGCGTACCGAGGTGGAATGGGACCGGGCGCGGTACCCGTATCTGGCCCGGGTGCACTGGTCGGCGAGCGGTGCCCCGCTGCTGCTGGTGCAGGAGCGGAGGCAGTGCGCCGCGGCGTATCTCACCGTGGACACCGCCACCGGCGCGACCCGCACGGTCCGGGTGGACGAGGACCCCGGGTGGCTCGAACTCCGCGACGGGGTGCCCGCCTGGTCTCCGGACGGGCGGCTGGTGCGGATCGCCGACGAGGACGGCGCCCGGGTGCTCGCGGTAGGCGACCGGTCGCTGACCGGACCCCGGTTGCATGTGCGGGCGGTGCTGGACATCGGGGAGCGGGACATCCTGGTGTCGGCCTCCGCCGGCGCGGAGGCGACGGAACCCGAGATCGGTGAGATCCATGTGTACCGGGTCGGCGAGAGCGGCGCGGAACGCGTCTCCGAGGGCACCGGGGTGCATTCGGCGGTGCGTTCCGGTGGCGTGACCGTGCTCGCGTCCGCCCGGCCGGAATCGAGCGGCGCGACGGTACGGGTGGTGAAGGACGGCAAGCCGCTCGCCGTGATCGCCTCGTACGCGCAGCGGCCGGTGCTGTCCCCGCGCATGGAGCTCACGGAAGGGGGCACGCGGCGTATCCCGTGCGCCGTGCTCCTCCCGTCGGAGTGGCGGGAATCGGACGGTCCGCTCCCGGTTCTGATGGACCCGTATGGGGGACCCCATGGACAGCGTGTGGTTGCCGCGCACAACGCGCACCTCACCTCCCAGTGGTTCGCCGATCAGGGTTTCGCGGTGATCGTCGCGGACGGCCGGGGCACCCCGGGCCGCTCCCCCGCCTGGGAGAAGGCGATCAAGCACGACTTCACCCTCACGCTGGACGACCAGATCGAGGCGCTGCACGCGCTCGCCGAGCGGTATCCGCTGGATCTGGGCCGGGTCGCGATCCGCGGCTGGTCGTACGGCGGCTATCTGGCGGCGCTGGCCGTGCTGCGCCGGCCGGATGTGTTCCACGCGGGTGTGGCGGGCGCTCCGGTGACCGACTGGCGGCTCTATGACACCCACTACACCGAGCGGCATCTGGGTCTTCCTGACGAGCAGCCCTCGGTGTACGCCGGGAACTCCCTGGTCACGGACGAGGGTCTGAGCGGTGCGGCGGACCCGGCACGGCCGCTGATGGTGATCCACGGCCTGGCGGACGACAACGTGGTGGCGGCGCACACCCTGCGCCTGTCGTCGGCGCTGCTGGCGGCGGGCCGTCCCCACGAGGTGCTGCCGCTCAGCGGGGTCACCCATATGACGCCGCAGGAGGAAGTCGCGGAGAACCTGCTGCTGCTTCAGGTGGACTTCCTGAAGCGGTCCCTGGGGGAGCGAGCCTGACGGCGGGCGGGAAGCGACCGGCCGGGGGACTCATGTCTCCCCGGCCGGTCAACGGCACCCGCACGGCCGTACGGAGTTCAGCGTGCCGCGTCCGTATATCGGATGCGCTTCGGCGGCATTGCCCGGTTGTTAACGCGCCGGCCGCCAAGCGCGCTCGTACGCAGGGGATCAGACGGTTCGCCAGTAGCCGAGGGCGTTCACCCGGTCCTTGGGGATGCCGAGTTCCTTGCGCAGGTACGAAGTGAGGCCGCGGGTCGTCGCGGCGTCGCAGGCGATCCAGAGGAAGGCCTTGGCCGGGTCGTCACCGAGCAGTCCGGGCAGCGCGGCCCGCACCTCGGCCGCCAGGTGCGCCCCGGCGTCCCGGCGCGGCACCGTGCGCAGGTCGTGGCGCTCCGCGTCGATACGTATCGGCAGGTCGGCGTCGGACGGGTGCGGGGTCTCGAACCAGATGGTGGCGGGGGTGTCCGGCATGGCGTCGAGCAGCGAGTTGACCGCGGGAAGCGAGGCGGGATCACCGATCACGAACATCCGGGGCGGCAGCGGGTCGGGCACGGTGAAGCCGGTGCCCTGCACAGTGGCTTCGATGGTGTCACCGAGCTTGGCGGCGCAGGCCCAGTCGCTCGCGCGGCCGTCATGCAGGGCGAACTCGAGGCTGAACGTCCCGACGGCCGGATCCGGGTCCACCAGCGTGTAGGCGCGCTGGTGCGGCTTGCCCTCGTTCTCGAACCAGAGCCGCACCCACATCGTGGGGTGCACCCCGGTCGCCTCCAGCATGCCGCCGTCGCTCAGGCGCAGTCTGCGGTACCGCTCGGTGACCTGTTCGGCGCCGGTCACGGTGAACGTGAAGTCCTTGCCCCGCATCAGCTTGAGGACGACGCCCTCCCAGCCATGCCCCACCGTGCTCTCCTCCCCGCCCCGACAATATAGGTTAGGGCAGCCTAACCTAAAGGAATGCCGAAGCCTCCTCCGAGTCTCTTCAAGCAGTGTCCGGCCGGGCGGGGTCAGCCTCGCCCGGCCCCGGCCCCGGCACCAACTGCCGTTCGGCGGCGAAGTGGCAGGCCGAGTCATGACTCGCGGGCCCATCGGCACGCCGGAACTCCTCGGGCACCGCCAACTCGGGCACCTCCACGGCACACCGCTCCCGCGCCT
Source organism: Streptomyces sp. NPDC127084 (assembly GCF_042724175.1). Classification (NCBI taxonomy): domain Bacteria; kingdom Bacillati; phylum Actinomycetota; class Actinomycetes; order Kitasatosporales; family Streptomycetaceae; genus Streptomyces; species Streptomyces sp. NPDC127084. The sequence continues at coordinate 21,950 of NZ_JBHXFA010000083.1, read as the reverse complement.
TCCAGCAGCGGGTACGGAACCGGCAACCGGAGGGGACGTTCGCCGGGGAGGGAACATCACCTGAAAGGATGATCCGCCCGCGCCGGTCACGTGCCTCGGGGTCCGGCACCGGGACGGCCGACAGCAGCGCCTGGGTGTAGGGATGCGTCGGGTGCTCGTAGATCTCCTCGTCCCGGCCGAGTTCCACGATGCGGCCCAGGTACATCACACCCACCCGGTCGGAGATATGACGCACGATCGACAGGTCGTGGGCGATGAAGACGTAGGACAGGTCGAACTCGTCCTGGAGCTTCTCCAGCAGATTGACGATCTGGGCCTGCACGGAGACGTCCAGCGCCGACACCGGTTCGTCCGCCACGATGACCTCGGGCCGCAGCGCGAGCCCGCGGGCGATGCCGATCCGCTGGCGCTGGCCGCCTGAGAACTGGTGCGGATACCGGTTCAGGTACTCCGGGTTGAGTCCCACGACCTCCAGCAGTTCCTGGACCCGGCGGCGCCGGTCGCCCTTGGGCGCGGCCTCCCGGTGGATCTCGTACGGCTCCCCGATGATGTCGCCGACCGTCATACGCGGGTTGAGCGACGTGTACGGGTCCTGGAACACCATCTGGATCTGGCGCCGGACGGCCTTGAGCGCCCGGCCCGACAGCCTGGTGATGTCCTCGCCCTTGTAGCGGATCTGCCCGCTCGTCGGCCGCTCCAGATGGACCAGCAGACGCGCGAGGGTCGACTTGCCGCAGCCCGACTCGCCCACGATGCCGAGGGTCTCGCCCGGGAAGAGGTCGGCGTCGACGCCGTCGACGGCCTTCACCTCCCCGACCTGCTTCCTGAAGAGCACGCCCCGGGTGAGCGGGTAGTGCTTGTGCAGACCGCGCACCTCGATGATCGGCTCAGCCATGGAGGCACTCCCTCCAGAAGAAGCAGGCACTCGACCGGTCCGGCCGGTCCGTGGCGAACAGCTCAGGCTCGTCCGTCAGACACACGTCCCGGGCCATCGGGCAGCGGGGGTGGAACGCGCAGCCGGGCGGGACGTGCACCAGACTCGGCGGCAGTCCCCTGATCGCGTACAGCTCCAGACCCTTCCGGTCCAGGCGCGGGATGGAGTCCAGCAGGCCGCGGGTGTAGGGGTGAGCGGGTGCCTTGTAGAGGTCCCGGACGGGCGCGGTCTCCACGATCCGGCCCGCGTACATCACCGCGATCCGGTCCGCGACATCGGCGACGACACCGAGGTCGTGGGTGATCAGGATCAGACCCATGCCGTACTCGCGCTGGAGCTCCGCGAGCAGCTCCATCACCTGGGCCTGCACGGTCACGTCGAGCGCGGTGGTCGGCTCGTCCGCGATGATCAGGTCGGGCTCCAGCGCAAGCGCCATGGCGATCATGATGCGCTGGCGCATACCGCCGGAGAACTGGTGCGGATACTGGCCGACGCGTTCCCGGGCCGCCGGAATCCTGACCCGGTCCATCAGCTCCACGGCCCGGGTCCTGGCGTCCCTCCTGGACATGCCCCGGTGCACGGTGAACATCTCCCCGAGCTGTTCACCGACGGTCAGCACGGGATTGAGGGCGGAGAGCGCGTCCTGGAAGATCATCGCCATTCGGGCGCCCCGGACGGCGCGCCGCTCGTCCTCACGGAGCTTCAGCAGGTCCCGGCCCTGGAACAGCACCTCACCACCGGTGATCCGGCCGGGCGGGGTGTCGAGGATGCCCATGACTGCCTGGGCTGTGACGGACTTCCCGGAGCCGGACTCGCCGAGCACGGCCAGGGTCTCACCCGCGTCGACGGCGTAACTGACGCCGTTGACGGCCTTGGCGACTCCCTCCCTGGTACGGAACTCCACGTGCAGATCACGTACTTCGAGCAGCATGGCGGCAGGGCTCCTCAGCGCAGTCGGGGGTCGAGCGCGTCCCGTACCGCGTCGCCGAGCATGATGAACGCCAGCACGGTGATCGCGAGTGCTCCGGCCGGCCACAGCAGCATGTGCGGGGCGTTGCGGATGTACGGGGACGCGGCGGAGATCTCGATGCCCCAGGAAACGGTGGGGGGGCGCAGGCCGACGCCGAGGTAGGACAGCGTCGCCTCCAGCGCGACATACGTTCCGAGGGCGATGGTGGCCACGACGATGACCGGGGCCACCGCGTTGGGCGCGATATGGCGGAGCAGCAGCCGCGCCGGGGACGCGCCGAGGGCGCGGGCGGCCTGGACGTAGTCGTTCTGCTTGACGGTGATCACCGAGCCGCGGGCGATCCTGGTGATCTGCGGCCAGCCGAGCAGCACCATGAAGCCGATCACCGGCCAGATCGTGTCGCTGGTGACGACGGAGAGCAGGACCAGGCCGCCCAGGACGACGGGGATGGCGAAGAAGACGTCGGTGAGCCGGGAGAGCAGGGAGTCCGCGATCCCGCCGAAGTACCCGGCGAGGCCGCCGAGTACGGACCCGAGCAGGGCGACGCCCAGTGTGGCGCAGACCCCGACGGCCACCGAGGTGCGGGCGCCGTAGACGACCCTGGTGTAGACATCGCAGCCCTGGCCGTCGAAGCCGAAGGGGTGCCCGGGCTGGGAGCCCTGCTGGGCTTTGGCGAGGTCGCAGTCCAGCGGGTTGCCGGGGGCGATCAGCGCGGGCCAGAGGGAGATGACCACCAGGAACAGGATGACCAGGCCGGAGATGACGAAAACGGGGTTGCGGCGCAGATCGCTCCAGGCGTCGGACCACAGGCTCCGTGGCCGGCCGGCGGGGCCGCCGGGTGGCGCCGCCCCGAGTCCGCCCGCCGGGCGTGTCTCCAGCGTCACGCCCTCGCTCGTGGCGAGGTCCATCGCACCGCCGGCGCCGGTGGGGGCGATGGCTCCCCCGTTGTCGTACGGCTGGGACTCAGGCATAGCGGATCCTCGGGTCGAGAACGGCGTAGAGCAGGTCGACCAGCAGGTTCACCAGCAGGAACACCAGCACCAGCACCGTGACGAAGCCGACGACGGTCTGCGTGTTCTGGCGAAGGATGCCCTGATAGAGCTGGTAGCCGACGCCATGGATGTTGAAGATGCGCTCGGTGACGATCGCCCCGCCCATCAGGGCCCCGATGTCCGCGCCGATGAAGGTGACGACCGGGATGAGCGAGTTGCGCAGCAGATGGCGGCTGATCACCCGGCGGCGCGGCAGCCCCTTGGCGATGGCGGTACGGACGTAGTCGGCGCGCCGGTTCTCGGCGATGGAGGTCCGGGTGAGCCGAGTGACGTACGCGAGGGATACGGAGGCGAGTACCAGTCCGGGGACGATCAGTTCGCCGAGCAGTGCCTCGGAGGAGACCGAGGGCCTGATCCATCCCCACTCGACACCGAGCAGCAGCTGCAGCAGCAGGCCGGTCACGAAGGTGGGGACGGAGATGACCACCAGGGTCAGCAGCAGCACGGAGGTGTCGACGGGCCGTCCACGCCGCAGCCCGGTGAGCACGCCCAGGGTGATACCGATGACGATCTCGAAGAAGATCGCGACGAGGGTGAGCCTGAAGGTGACCGGGAAGGCGGTGCCCATCAGCTCGGTGACGGGCTGCCCGTTGAAGGCGGTGCCGAAGTCACCGGTGAAGACATTGCCCATGTAAGTCGCGTACTGCTGCCAGAGGGGCTGATCGAGACCGAATTCCGTGCGCAGTCGGGCGGCGGTCGCCGGGTCGCACTGGCGCTCTCCGCACAGTCCGGCGATGGGGTCGCCCATCACGTTCACCATCAGGAAGATCAGCAGCGTGGCTCCGAAGAAGACAGGGATCATCTGGAGCAGGCGGCGGATTACGTAGCGTCCCATCAAGGGCTCCCTGGGGTGGTGCGGGTCCGGCCGGTGCGGGGCCGGATGGCCCCGTGACCGCACGGGCGCGTGGCCGCGTGTCAGCGGTCAGCGGTCAGCGGCAGTTCAAGGCCGTCAGCCGGACACCTTGATCTCGTTGTAGACCGGGACGCTGAACTGGTTCAGCTGGACATTGCTGATCCGGTCCGAGTAGCCGGCGCTGCCGTTCTGGTACCAGAGCGGGATCGCGGCCATCTGGTCGCGTACGACGGTCTCGGCCTGCTTGAAGGTGTCGATGGCCTTGGCGGGGTCGGTCTCGGCGTTGGCCTGGTCGACCAGCCGGTCGAACTTCTCGTTCGTCCACTTGCCGTCGTTGGACGAGGCGTTGGTGTAGTAGAGCGGCTGGAGGAAGTTCTGGATGAGCGGGTAGTCCATCTGCCAGCCGGCCCGGAAGGGGCCGACCAGCTTGGACTGGCTGATCTGGTTGCGGTAGTCGGCGAAGGTGCCGACCGGGCTGCTGGTGCAGGCCCGGTCGTTGCCGAGGGCGTTGTTGATGGAGTGGCACACGGCGTCGACCCACTCCTTGTGCGAGCCGCTGTCCGAGTTGTACGTGATCGTCAGCCGGCCGCCGGGGATACCGCCGCCCTCGGCGATCAGTCGCTTGGCGTGCCTCGGGTCGTAGGTGCAGTACGTGCCGCAGAGCGCGTCGTCGTAGCCCCCGTCGGGCCCGAGCACGGGCGAGGTCCAGTCCCTGGCGGGGGTACGGGTCTTCATGAAGATCTTGTCTGTGATCTGCTGGCGGTTGATCGCCATGGAAAGGCCCTGGCGCACCTTCTCCTGGCCGGGCTTGTTCCAGGCCGGGTCGTAGTAGGGGAAGGCCAGGGTCTGGATGATGCCCGCGGGGGTGTTGATGTAGCGGTCGCCGAGGTCGGCCCGCACATGCTTGAGCTGCGAGGCGGGGATGTCGTCGACGAGGTCGAGGTTCCCGGCCGTCAGGTCTGTGTAGGCGGTGTTGCTGTCGGTGTAGACCACAAGGTCCACACCGCCGTTCCTGGCCTTGTCGTCGCCGGGGTAGGCGTCCCAGCGGCGCAGGGACATCCGCGAGCCCTTGGCGTAGGAGTCGACGGCGTACGGGCCGTTCCCGACGGGCTTGGCGAGCCACGCATCGTGGTCGGTGAAGAAGCTCTTCGGCAGCGGGGCGAAGGCGGCGTAGCCGAGGGTCTCGGGCCAGGTGGAGAACTTCTGGCTGAGTGTCACGGTGAAGGTCCGCGGCCCGGTGACCTTGAGCCCCGACAGGGTCCCGGCGGTGGGTTCACCGGATTCGGGGTGGACCTGGTCGTAGCCCTGGATGTAGCCGAAGAAGTAGGCGTTGCGCTGGTTGTTCCTCAGATGGGCACCGTAGTTCCAGGCGTCCACGAAGGACTGCGCGGTGACGGGCTCTCCGTTGGAGAAGGTCCAGCCGTCCTTGACGGTGATGGCGAAGGTGGTGGAGTCCGTGGTGTCGATCTTCTCGGCAAGCATGTCCTGCGCCTCGCCGGTCTTCGGGTCGTAGCGCTTGAGCCCCCGGAAGATCAGGTCAAGGACCTTTCCGCCCTGGACCTCATTGGTGTTCGCCGGCTCCAGCGGATTCTGCGGATCGCCCCACGACGAGCTCACGATCCCGTCGGCACCGCCGCTGCCACCCCCGCCGCCGCAGCCCACCGCGGCGAGCGCGAGGGCGAGCGCGACGGCGGCCCGCGTGGCGGATGTGGCCTGCACGGCTGGGCGCATGGGATGTCCTCCTCGGGGTCCAGGAAGACAAGTAGACCCCAATATCACCCCAAAACCTGACATTACACGCAGCGGTAGTGTCGGACAGCGGAGAGGCGACCAGACGGCGGCGCGGGGTCAGACCGGCAAAGGAAAAGGCGCCCCGGCCGCAACGGCCAGGGCGCCCTCAGGTATCACGACCACCGTCAGGAGGCGTGCACCACGTCCTTCTCCTCGGCGAAGTGGCACGCCGACTCGTGCGCGGCGTGCGAGTCCGAGCCCTGGAAGCGCTCGGGGATCGCCAGCAGCGGCACCTCGGTGGCGCACTTGTCCTGCGCCTTCCAGCAGCGGGTGCGGAAGCGGCAGCCGGACGGCGGGTTCGCCGGGGACGGCACGTCACCGGTGAGGATGATGCGCTCGCGACCCTCACGGGCCCGCGGGTCGGGCACCGGCACGGCCGACAGCAGCGCCTGGGTGTAGGGGTGCGTCGGGTGGTCGTAGATCTGCACGTCAGTGCCGATCTCGGCCATCTTGCCGAGGTACATCACACCGACCCGGTCGGAGATGTGCCGGACGATCGACAGGTCGTGGGCGATGAAGACATAGGACAGGTTGAACTCGTCCTGGAGCTTCTCCATCAGGTTGATGACCTGCGCCTGCACCGAGACATCGAGCGCCGAGACGGGCTCGTCGCAGATGATGATCTCCGGGTTGAGCGCCAGACCACGGGCGATACCGATGCGCTGGCGCTGTCCGCCGGAGAACTGGTGCGGATACCTGTTGATGTACTCCGGGTTCAGACCGACGACGTCGAGCAGTTCCTGCACCTTGCGGCGCCGGTCGCCCTTCGGGGCCACCTCGGGGTGGATGTCGAAGGGCTCGCCGATGATGTCGCCGACCGTCATACGCGGGTTGAGCGAGGTGTAGGGGTCCTGGAACACCATCTGGATGTTCCGGCGGACCGCCTTCAGCGCACGGCCGGACAGCCGGGTGATGTCCTGGCCCTTGTAGAAGACCTCGCCGGCCGTCGCCCTCTCCAGCGACATCAGCAGCTTGGCGACCGTGGACTTGCCACAGCCGGACTCGCCCACGATGCCGAGGGTCTCGCCCTGGTAGAGGTCGAAGGAGACCCCGTCCACGGCCTTGACCGCGCCGACCTGCTTCTTGAAGAGGATGCCCTGGGTCAGCGGGAAGTGCTTGACCAGGTTGCGCACCTGGAGGATCGGCTCACCGCGGTCGACCGGAGCCTCGATGGCCGCTACGGCCTCGGCCTCGCTCCTCGCGTCGACCGCCTCGACCTCGGTGACGTTCGGGGTCGCGTCCACGGCCTCATCCTTCTTGCTGGTCTCAGCCATGGATCGTCTCCTTCCAGAAGTGGCACGCGCTTCCGCGGCCGAGCAGCTCGGTTCCGTCCTGCTCGCTCACCGGGTGCAGAGCGGGGATCTCCGTGCGGCAGATGTCCTCGGCCTTCGGGCAGCGCGGGTTGAAGGCGCAACCGGTCGGCACGCGGAGCAGGTTGGGCGGCAGCCCCTTGATCGCGTAGAGCTCCTGGCCCTTCTGGTCCAGGCGCGGGATCGAGTCGAGCAGTCCCCTGGTGTACGGGTGCGCCGGGCGCTCGTACAGCTCGTGTACGGGCGCGGTCTCCACGATCCGGCCCGCGTACATCACCGCGATCTTGTCCGCGACATCGGCGACGACACCGAGGTCGTGGGTGATCAGGATCAGACCCATGTTGTACTCGCGCTGGAGCTCCGCGAGCAGGTCCATCACCTGGGCCTGCACGGTCACGTCGAGCGCGGTGGTCGGCTCGTCCGCGATGATCAGGTCGGGCTCCAGCGCCAGCGCCATGGCGATCATGATGCGCTGGCGCATACCGCCGGAGAACTGGTGCGGGTAGTCGCTGACACGTGCCGCCGCGGCCGGGATCTTGACCTTGTCCATCAGTTCGATGGCCTTGGCCTTGGCCTCCTTCTTGGAGAGGCCCTGGTGCACCCGGAACATCTCGCCGAGCTGGTAGCCGACGGTCAGCACGGGGTTGAGGGACGACAGAGCGTCCTGGAAGATCATGGCGATCTTCCGGCCGCGGATCTGCCGGCGCTCCTCGAAGGACATCTTGAGCATGTCCTGGCCGCGGAAGAGGATCTCGCCCTGCGGGATCTTTCCGGGGGGCATGTCGAGGATGCCCATGATGGCCTGCGCGGTGACGGACTTGCCGGAGCCGGACTCACCCAGCACGGCGAGCGTCTCCCCGGCGTTCACCGAGTAGTTGACGCCGTTCACTGCCTTGGCCACGCCGTCGCGGGTGTGGAACTCCACGTGCAGGTCACGGACTTCGAGCAGCGGACCTTCATGGTCCTCGGCGCCCCGCTGGGCGGGGACGGGCGCGGTCTCGTCGATGGTGGTCACTTACGCCCTCCTCAGCGCAGCTTCGGGTCGAGGGCGTTGCGGACGGCTTCGCCGAGCATGATGAACGCCAGAACGGTGAGGCTCAGCATGATCGAGGGGAACAGCAGGATGTGCTGCGCCGTACGGATCTGGGAGACACCTGCGGAGACGTCGACACCCCACGAGACGATGGGCGAGGCGAGGCCCAGACCCAGGTAGGACAGCGTCGCCTCGGCCGAGATGTAGGCACCGAGCGCGATGGTCGCGACGACGATCACCGGAGCCATGGCGTTCGGCAGGATGTGCCGGAACAGGATCCGCGTCGTACCGGCGCCGAGGGCCTTGGCCGCGTGGACGTAGTCGGCCTCCTTGACGGTGATCACCGCACCGCGCATGACGCGGGTGATCTGGGTCCAGCCGAGGAACGCCAGGGCGAAGACGACCACCCAGATGGTGCGGTCCGTGAAGGACTGGAGGACGACCATCGCGCCGAGCAGGAACGGGATACCGAAGAAGATGTCGGTGAGCCGGGACAGCACCGCGTCGACGATGCCGCCGAAGTAGCCGGCGATCATGCCGAGGATGCCACCGACGACCGTGACGATCAGGGTGACGGCGACACCGACGATGATCGAGGCACGAGTGCCGTGGATCAGACGGGCGTACACGGAACGGCCCTGGCCGTCCCAGCCCAGCCAGCCGTCCGAGCCGACCTTGCTCAGCTCGGGCTTGCCCAGGTAGTGGTTCACCAGATCGCCCGCCGTGGGCGAGGCGCTGGTGAACCAGGTCGGGAAGGCCGCGATCAGCAGCAGGAAGAAGATCAGAACGGACGACACCAGGAAGTACGGGTTGCGCCGCAGGTCCCGCCAGGCGTCTCCCCAGAGGCTGCGCGCCTTCTCCTGCTTCGCGGGCACGGTCTCCGCCGCGGTTGCGGGGGGGCGGCCCGCCGCGCGGCTCGCGGGCGGGGGGGGGGGGGGGGGGCGCGCGGCGCCATCGGGGGGCGGCGCGCCGGGCTCGCGCGGGGCT
>NZ_JBHXFA010000083.1:0-13010 GCF_042724175.1 Streptomyces sp. NPDC127084 | reverse complement strand
TCGCCCCACAGGGAGCGGGCCTTCTCCTGCTTCGGCGCGCCGGTGTCCGCGACGACGGAGGGGGTGTCGACGGCTTCGTCTGCCACGGCGGCGGTCTTGGTCGCGTCAGGCATAACGGATCCTCGGGTCCAGGACCGCGTACAGCAGGTCGATGAGCAGGCTGGTGACGAGGTAGACGAGCACCAGGATGGTGACGAGGCCGACCAGGGTGGCGCCCTCTCGGCGGGTGATGGACTCGTAGATGAGACCACCGACGCCCTTGACGTTGAAGATTCCCTCGGTAACGACCGCGCCGCCCATGAGGGCGCCGATGTCGGTGCCGAGGAAGGTCACGACGGGGATCATCGAGTTGCGCATCAGGTGGACACCGATGACGCGGCGCTTGGGCAGGCCCTTGGCGACGGCCGTGCGCATGTAGTCGGCACGCAGGTTCTCCGCCATGGAGGTACGCGTGAGCCTGGCCACATAGGCAAGAGAGAGGCTGCCAAGCACAATGGCCGGGGCGATCATCTCGGAGAGCAACTGGTCGTTGCTGACGTTCGGCTGGATCCAGCCGAGCTGGAAGGCGAAGACCACCTTGATGATGAAGCCGAGCACGAAGACCGGGATCGCGATGATCAGCAGGGTGAAGATCAGGATCGCGTTGTCGGCGAGACGGCCGGCCTTCAGGCCGCCGATGATGCCGAGCGTGATACCGAAGACGAGCTCGAAGGCAAAGGCCAGGGCCGCGAGCTGCAAGGTGATGGGGAACGCATCGCCCAGCACTTCGGTGACCGGCCGTCCGTTGCGGATCTGATTGCCGAAGTCGAAATGCAGGATGATATCGATCATGTAGTTCCAGTACTGCTGCCAGATTGGCAGATCCAGTCCCAGTTCACGTCTCTTCGCGGCCAGCGTCGCCGGGTCGGCGCCCTTGTCGCCGAAGAGGCCCAGCACAGGGTCGCCGGGCAGGCTGTAGACCATGAAGAAGATCAGAAAGGTTGTCCCGAGGAATACCGGGATCATCTGGAGCAGTCGTCGTGCGACATAGCGCCCCATCATGCCTCCGTTGAGATGTGACAGCCGCAGCCAACAGGCCCTCCCCCGCCGACCGCGTGCCTTTTCGGGCACGCGAGCGGCGCGGAAGGGCCCCCCCGCCACTGCGAAGGGCCCGTTGGGGGGGTGGGGCCACCCCCACCCCCCCAGCGGCTAGCGGACTACGCCTGGTTGATTACTTCTTGACCTCGACGCCGGTCAGGATCGGGTCACCGGCCTGGTCGTACTTGACGCCCGAGACCTTCTCCGAGTGGCCCGCGTTGACCTTGTAGTACCAGAGCGGGATCGACGGCATGTAGTTGACCAGGGACTTCTCGGCCTCCTGGAACAGCTTCACGGACTCGTCGAGCGTCGCGGCGCTCTCGGCGGCCGTGAGCTTGGCGTCCAGCTCCTTGTTCGAGAAGCCACCCTGGTTGCCCGCCGCACCCGTGCGGTACAGGTCGCTCAGGAAGTTGCCGTTGATCGGGTAGTCCAGCGACCAGGCCGAGCGGTACATGGACTTGACCTGCTGGCTCTTGCGAGCAGCCAGGTCGGCCTGGAAGTCCGGCTTGCTGTCACCGGTGCACTTGACGCCGGTGGCCTGGGTGATGCTGTTGCAGACCGCGTCGACCCACTCCTTGTGGCCGCCGTCCGCGTTGAACTGGATGGTGATCGCGTTCTTCGGAACACCACCGCCGGCCTTGATGAGCTCCTTGGCCTTGGCCGGGTCGTACTTGGTGATGTCGCCCGCGGCGTTCTCCTGGAAGCCCAGGACGCCCTTGGCGACCCAGCCGGTCGCCGGCTCACGCGTACCCTGCAGCACCGTCTTGGTGATGGTGGCACGGTCGATGGCCATGGACAGGCCCTGGATGACCTTGACGTCGACCGGCTTCGGCTTCGCCCACTGGTCCGCGTAGAACGCGACCGCGATGGACTGGATGGCGGAGTGGTCCGCGTCAATGGCGCGGTCACCGAGGTCCTGGTGGTAGACCGGGAGGTCCTTCGGGCCGACCTGGCGCAGGACGTCGACGTTGTCGGACTTCAGGTCCTCGTACGCGGCCTCGAGGGTGGTGTAGTTCTTGAAGAGCACACCGCCGTTCTTCGCCTTGTTCGGGCCCTTGTAGGCGTCGTAGCGGACGATCTTGATCTGCTTCTTGTGGTCCCACGACTCGAACTTGTAGGGACCGTTGCCGACCGGCTTCTCGCCAGCGGCCTTGGGGTCCTTGTAGAAGGACTCCGGCAGCGGCGCGAAGGGGATGTAGGCAAGCTTGTGACCGAAGGCCGGAACCGGGCTCTTCAGCTCGACGGTGAAGGTGTTGTCGTCGACGATCTTCAGACCCTCGAGCTTGTCCCCGGTCGGCTTGGCGCCTTCCTTCTCCGGGTGCAGAGCCTCGAAGCCCTTGATGTCGGCGAACCACGAGGCGAGGCCCATGGCGTTCTTGATGTTGGCGTTCCAGTTCCACGCGTCCACGAAGGACTTCGAGGTCACCGGGGTGCCGTCGTGGAAGGTCCAGCCCGGCTTGAGCTTCACCGTCCACGTCTTCGAGTCAGTGGTGGTGAGCGACTCGGCGTTGATCATCTCCAGCGAGCCGTCGGCCTTGTAATCGACCAGGGTCGAGAACAGGCCGTTCATGACGAGGGAGCCGTTGGACTCCATCGTGTCGCCGGTGTGCAGGAGCTTCTCCGGCTCACCGAGCTCGACCGAGTAGATCCCGTTCGGGTCCACCTCGCCCTTGGCGTCGGATCCGCTGTCCTTGCCACCGCCACAGGCGGTCGCTGCCAGGGCGACGACGATCGCGCCCGCTACCCACTTGGCGCTCTTGGCACCACGCATGGGTTCCTCCTCATGAGTCCACTAGTCACAACAAGACAGGCATCGATCTACGCGCGCTGACACCCCTGACAGCGTGCTTGTCAAGTACCCGGAGTGTGCTCGTGAGTCGGCGCTCCCCACAGCGCTTGACCCATTGACCCGAGCTCAACGGAGCCAACTATTAAGGAGCCGAGGGCTATAAACCACACTTAAAGGGTCTCGTTTTGACAACATCGACGGACCCGCGTTGACCGAAATCCGGACAAAGCGATCACAGACAGACACCCGCGAAACGGACCGTTAACACATGTTCCGGAGCGCCGCGTTCGATAAACGGATGCAACGGGTCACGTTCGGAGCCGAAAAATAGTTGACGAAGAGCCCGGCCATCCTGGTACTGAGGATGGCCGGGCTCTTGCCGGTCAGGTTGGCTGGGTACCGGCGGTCAGCCGCCCGGCAGACGGCCGATCAGCCGTGCTTGGCGCGCGAGGCGGCGCGGGCGCGCTCGCGGGCATCCAGGTTCACCTTGCGGATGCGCACGGCCTCCGGGGTCACCTCGACGCACTCGTCGTCCCGGCAGAACTCCAGGGACTGCTCCAGCGACAGCTTGCGCGGCGGCACGATGGACTCCGCCACGTCGGCCGTGGAGGAGCGCATGTTGGTGAGCTTCTTCTCCTTGGTGATGTTCACGTCCATGTCGTCGGAGCGGGAGTTCTCGCCGACGATCATGCCCTCGTAGACCTCGGTGCCCGGCTCCACGAAGAGGACGCCGCGCTCCTGGAGGTTCGTCATCGCGAAGCCCGTGACCGCACCGGACCGGTCCGCGACCAGCGAACCGTTGTTGCGGGTCGTCAGGGTGCCGAACCAGGGCTCGTGGCCCTCGTGGATCGAGTGCGCGATACCCGTACCGCGGGTGTTGGTCAGGAACTCCGTACGGAAGCCGATGAGGCCACGGGACGGGACCACGAACTCCATGCGGACCCAACCCGAGCCGTGGTTGGACATGTTGTCCATCCGGCCCTTGCGGACACCCATGAGCTGGGTGACGGCGCCCATGTGCTCCTCGGGCACGTCGATCGTCATACGCTCGACCGGCTCGTGGACCTTGCCGTCGACCTCCTTGGTGACCACCTGCGGCTTGCCGATGGTCAGCTCGAAGCCCTCACGGCGCATCTGCTCGACCAGAATGGCCAGCGCCAGCTCACCGCGGCCCTGCACCTCCCAGGCGTCCGGGCGCTCGGTGTCCAGGACGCGCAGCGAGACGTTACCGATGAGCTCGCGGTCCAGGCGGTCCTTGACCTGGCGGGCGGTGACCTTGCGGTCCTTGACCGCGGCCTTGTTGTCCGCGCCCTTGCCGGTGCCGCCCCGGCCGACCAGCGGCGAGGTGTTGGTGCCGATGGTCATGGAGATCGCGGGCTCGTCCACCGTGATCAGCGGCAGCGCCACCGGGTTCTCCGGGTCGGCCAGCGTCTCGCCGATCATGATCTCGGGGATACCGGCCACGGCGCAGATGTCACCGGGTCCCGCCTTCTCGGCCGGCTTGCGGGTGAGCGCCTCGGTCATCATCAGCTCGGAGATGCGGACGTTGGCGACGGAGCCGTCGCGCTTGATCCAGGCGACGGTCTGGCCCTTGCGGAGCTCGCCCTGCTCGACCCGGAGAAGCGCGATACGGCCGAGGAAGTTGTCGGCGTCCAGGTTGGTGACATGGGCCTGGAGCGGCGCCTCGTCGTCGTAGGTGGGCGCCGGGATGTGGTCCAGGATCGTGGAGAAGAACGGCTCCAGGTTCTCGCTGTCGGCCGGGACCGTGCCGTCCTCCGGCTTGGTCAGCGAGGCCACGCCGTCACGACCGCAGGCGTAGACGATCGGGAACTCGATCTGGTCCTCGTCGGCGTCCAGGTCGAGGAACAGGTCGTAGGTCTCGTTGACGACCTCGTCGATACGGGAGTCCGGACGGTCCGTCTTGTTGATGCAGAGGATGACGGGCATCCGCCGCTGGAGCGCCTTGCGCAGCACGAAACGGGTCTGCGGCAGCGGGCCTTCGGAGGCGTCCACCAGCAGCACGACACCGTCGACCATCGACAGGCCGCGCTCGACCTCGCCGCCGAAGTCGGCGTGGCCGGGGGTGTCGATGATGTTGATCGTGATCGGGGCCCCGCCGTCCTTGGGGTGGTACTTCACCGCCGTGTTCTTGGCGAGGATCGTGATGCCCTTCTCACGCTCCAGGTCGTTCGAGTCCATGACGCGGTCGTCGACGGAGTCGAGCTGGTGAGCCGCGAAGGCACCAGCCTGCTTCAGCATGGCGTCGACGATGGTCGTCTTGCCGTGGTCGACGTGGGCGACGATGGCTACGTTACGGATGTCGTGGCGCGTGGGCATGGGTGGCTTGCGCTTCTCTCGGATCGTGGGATGCGGCGTCTGTGTGCTCGTACGCCCGCGTGGCGGACGCGCCACGGCTGTGTCCATGGTACGGGGCCGCCGCGGAAGGGGCTTCCCGGGCGTGGGGTCCCATGGCACGGGGTGCCGCGGCACATGGTGCTCCCAGGCCGGAGACCCTGGGCCGCCGTCATGGAGTGCGGCGCCGCCGGGCGCCCTCGCGGCCGACGGCGCCGAGGCCGCACGGAGCCGGGCAAGCCGGCCATCCGGCCCGCCCGGCGATGTGGGTCACCGCTGCTTGAAACCGATGTCCTGGTAGCGGGGCGACGCGTAGCCGAAGGCCCCGACATTGGCGAGGTTGTTCCTTACCGCCACGAGCTGCGGCCGCTGGTAGAGGGGGATGGACCCGGCCGCTGCCCAGATGTGCGCGTCCGCCTGCTTCACCAGCTCCACCGCTTCCTTCTCGTCGAGCTCCGAGAGGGCCCGCTCGAAGAGCTGGTCGATACGGTCCGTGCCGACCCGGGTGAAGTTCTGCTCCACCAGCAGGGAGCCGTCGGCGGCCGGCCGGGGCTTCGCGAAGATCGGCCGGGCGTCGGTCGCGGGGAAGGCGCTGGTGGGCCAGGAGTAGAGGGCGAGGTCGTACTCGCCGGACGCGATGTGGTCCTTGAAGTAGCTCTCGTCGGCGACCTTGGTGATCTCGGTGCGGATGCCGACCTCGTCCAGCATCCGGGCGATCCGGTTGCCGACGGTGCGCAGGGTCCCCGAACCGGGCCCGGAGGGGAGCACGAACCTCAGCGTGAGCGGCTCGCCGTCCTTGCCGAGCGGGCCGCCGGCCGGATGTCCGGCAGTGCCCGCGGGCGCGGGGGCGCGGGTGCCGATCGGGGCGTAGGCCCCGGCCATGCCGCCGCCCTGCTTGCCGTCCCCGTGGCCGAAGCGGTCCACGTCATCGCCTGCGGCGGAATCGTCGCGGGTGCCGTCACCGAGGCGCCCCTCCGGGTCGCGGGTGCCGTCGCGGTCCAGCGCGTGCGCCTGGCGTACCACCCCCGCGCGCTGCACGGCGGCGCTGGGAGCGGGGGCCAGCACGTTCCAGCCGACCTCACGGCCGGGGAGCACGTCGCCCGGCTTGTCGTCGGTGGCGCCCGTCCCGTCGTCCCGCGTGCCGTCGCCGAAGGCGCCGTAGTCACCGAAGCCGCCGGATTCGTCTGACTCACCGGCGTCGACGGACTTGTCGGAATCCCCGGAGTCATCGGATTCGGTCTCGAAGCCGTCCAGGTCGCCGAGGCCTACGCCGACGGACCCGACCCGATCCCGGGCACCGGGGTCGCTCCCGGCCTCGCCACCGGACGACTCGGCGCCGGGTTCCGCCCCGCCGGCCGGCGCGCCGGCACCGGAGCGCTGCGCGGCGGGGGACTTCGCAGCCGGGGTCGGTACCGCCGGGCTCTTCCCGCCCGTCCCCTGCGGCGCGGGCTGGGCGTCGGCCTCCGCGCCCGCCTTGGTCCCGTCGTCGGTCTTCTGGCGCGCGCCCTCGCGCGTCCAGCCGGCATCGGCGAGCAGCGCCTGCGCCTCCTCTGTGTCATGGCCGCCGAGTGCCGCGCTGCTGTCGGCGTAGGCCCGCTGCCCGACGAGCGCGACATGGCTGCCGACCGGCTTCGCGGGCAGCCCCAGCGGCCCCAGCACGCTCTCGGCGAGCGCCTCGCGGTCCAGCGCGCGGGCCACGGCGCGGCGTACCCGCTCGTCCGAGAGCGGACCGGACTCGCCATTGAGCGCGAGCTGGGTGTACGAGGGCTCCAGCGACTTGCGGACCACGAAGTCGCGCAGTGCGGTCTGCTCCTTCAGATACGCCGCCAGCGCCGCCTCGCCCGGTCCCCCGGCGAGCTGCGCCGTCTCGGCCTCGTCCTCGTCGGCTCCGTAGGCCTTGGCCGGCGAGGTCGGCATGGCTGTCGGCATGGACGAGGACCCGGTATCCGGGGAGCCGGCGGACCGCCCGGCGGGCCCGTTCTTCCCGGTCCGTGCGGCTGCGGCGATCCGGTCCGCGGTGCTGCGGTCGATCTCGGCCACGTCGATGGTTCCGGCGGCGAGTGCCGTCGCGCGCTTGTCGCGGGGTACGGCCTTCAGGACGATCGAGTCGAGCCGGGCGGGCTCGCCCCACCAGCGCGGATTGCGGACGAGGGTCAGGGTCCCCGCTTCACGGTCGGCGGACTGGAGCATGAAGGGGCCCGCGGTGGTCTTCAGGGCGTTGCGGACCTCCTCGTTGAAGGCCGCCGGAGCGCCCATGACCTCCTTGGGGTAGAGCGGGGTGAACAGGGCCTGCCAGTCGGCGTAGGGCTTGGCGAAGGTGACCCGGACCTCCTGGTCGTTCCTGCCGCGCTCGATCTTCTCGATCCGGTCGTAGCCGGCGTTGCGCGCACTCCAGAACGCGGTGTTCTTGCCGCTCAGCGCCTGCCACTGGGCGAGGAAGTCGGGAGCGCCGATCTGCCGTCCGCTGCTCCAGACCGCCCGCTCGCTGAGCTTGTAGACGACGACCTGCTTGGGCTCGCGCTCGGTGATCTCGGCCGACGCCAGGTAGTCCGCGTCGCGTTGCGGACGACCGTGCCCGTCGAGCCGGAAGAGGGCCGGGAGTACCGCACCGGTGACCCGGGAGGTCGCGGCGTCGGCATCGGCCTGGAAGACGTTGAAGGTGGCGGGCACGGCGTCGACGGCCCAGCGCAGGGTGCCTCCGTCGTCAAGCCGGTCAGGGGCCGCGGCGCCGATGTCCATGGGTGCCTGCTTCTCGCTCACCCCAGGCAGCGCCGTGGTGCAGCCGGCCAGCGCGGGCATCGCGATGACCCCGCTGGTGAGGAGTGCGAGAGCGGACCGCAGGGTCCGGCGCGACCGGCGGACGGCGACGACGTCGGGCATGGCCTGTACCTCTTCGTCCTGGTTTGGGCTGACTCAGGAATTTGGCGATGATCACACTGATTCCGCCTACACTGAAAGGCACGGTGGGCAGCGCCACGCCGCCGACACGGCGGACGGCTCGTTAAACCCACCCATGCGGCCCACCGGGGATGCCCTCCTCCGGGTGGCGCGCGCGGGAATCGGTGCACACGCCTTCACAACAGGGGATGTGACGCGCGACACTCGCAGGCGCACAAGGAGCCCTCTGGGGAGCGACCCCAGACACCCGCATGCCACCCGCGACCGCGGAAGTGAGGGCAACACATGTCCGTGCAGGACGATTTGACGGCGGTCAAGCGCTGCCTCGACGACCTGGCCCGTACGGTCCACCGGCTGGAGCAGAGCCTGCTGCGCGAGGACGTCTCCCGCGCCCAGTCGGTCCACCGACCCGAGCCCCTGGTGACCATCCCCGACACCCCGTACGACAGCACCCTGTGGACGGACTCGGACGACGAGGGTCTGGGCGCGCGCGACCGACGCGCCCCGTAACGGCCGGCGTTCCTCCGGACCTCGCAAGGCTCGCGTGCCGCGTACCCCGTACGCCATCGCTCCCGAAAGCCATGTCCTAGGAGACCTCGTTGGCCACAGGCACCCAACCTCATAACGCCCACGGCGGGACCGGTGTGCACGGCGCCTCACGCGCCGCGATCGCCCCCCGCCACCTCAGGACCGACCGCTGGTGGCTGGCGCCCGCCGCCACCGCGGCCGGTCTGCTCGCCTTCATCGTCTACTCGACCTGGCGGGCTTTCGCCAACAGCGACTACCACGCCGCGCCCTATGTATCGCCGTTCTACTCCCCCTGCCTCGCCGAGAACTGCGAGACCATGCCGGGCGGGCCCAACTGGGAGATCTTCGGAAGCTGGTGGACCCTCTCCCCCGCGCTGCTGATCCTGGTCTTCCCGCTCGGCTTCCGGCTGACCTGCTACTACTACCGCAAGGCCTACTACCGGGGTTTCTGGGCCTCACCGCCGGCCTGCGCGGTGGCCGAACCGCACCGGAAGTACACGGGCGAGACCCGCTTCCCGCTGATCCTCCAGAACGTCCACCGTTACTTCTTCTATCTGGCGCTGCCGGTCGCAGGCATCCTCACCTACGACACCGTGCTGGCGTTCCGCGATGAGCACTACGCCTGGGGCCACATGGGTCTCGGCACCCTCGTCTTCCTCGTCAACATCGTGCTGATCTGGGCCTACACCCTGTCCTGCCACTCCTGCCGGCACATCATCGGCGGGCGCCTGAAGCACTTCTCCAGGCATCCGGTGCGCTACCGGCTGTGGGGGCTGGTCAGCCGGCTGAACGAACGTCACATGCTGCTCGCTTGGACATCGCTGGCCAGCGTGGCGCTCGCCGACTTCTATGTGTACCTGCTCGCCAGCGGCGCCTTCGCCGACCCGCGTTTCTTCTAGGTGGAAAGGTGCTCATCGATGACCGAGCTGGAACGCCAGGAGTGGGACGTCGTCGTGGTGGGCGCGGGAGGCGCGGGGCTGCGTGCCGCCATCGAGGCTCGCGAGCAGGGCGCCCGTACCGCCGTGATCTGCAAATCGCTCTTCGGCAAGGCGCACACGGTCATGGCGGAGGGCGGCATCGCCGCCTCCATGGCCAACGCGAACGCCCACGACAACTGGCAGGTCCACTTCCGCGACACCATGCGCGGCGGCAAGTTCCTCAACCAGTGGCGGATGGCCGAGCTGCACGCCCAGGAGGCGCCCGCGCGGGTCTGGGAACTGGAGACCTGGGGCGCGCTGTTCGACCGCACGAAGGACGGGAGGATCTCCCAGCGCAACTTCGGCGGCCATGAGTATCCGCGTCTCGCCCATGTCGGCGACCGTACCGGGCTGGAACTGATCAGGACCCTCCAGCAGAAGATCGTCTCCCTCCAGCAGGAGGACAAGGCCGAGTCAGGCGACTACGAGGCCCGGCTGAAGGTCTTCCAGGAGTGCACGGTGACACGGGTCCTGAAGGACGGCGACAGGGTCTCGGGGGTCTTCTGCTACGAGCGCGAATCCGGCCGCTTCTTCGTACTGGAGGCACCCTCGGTGGTGCTGGCCACCGGCGGCATCGGCAAGTCCTTCAAAGTGACGTCGAACTCCTGGGAATACACCGGCGACGGGCATGCCCTGGCGCTGCTCGCCGGAGCTCCACTGGTCAACATGGAGTTCGTGCAGTTCCATCCGACCGGAATGGTCTGGCCGCCGTCGGTGAAGGGCATCCTCGTCACCGAGTCGGTGCGTGGCGACGGAGGGGTGCTGCGCAACAGCGACGGCAAGCGGTTCATGTTCGACTACGTCCCGGATGTCTTCAAGGAGAAGTACGCGGAGTCCGAGGAGGAGGGCGACCGCTGGTACGAGGACCCGGACAACAACCGGCGCCCACCCGAGCTGCTCCCCCGCGACGAGGTGGCCCGTGCCATCAACGCCGAGGTGAAGGCGGGCCGCGGCTCCCCGCACGGCGGGGTGTTCCTCGATGTGTCGACCCGGATGCCCGCCGAGGTGATCCGGCGCCGGCTGCCGTCCATGTACCACCAGTTCAAGGAGCTGGCGGATGTGGACATCACGGCGGAGGCGATGGAGGTCGGGCCGACCTGCCACTACGTGATGGGCGGGGTCGCGGTCGACTCCGACACCGCCGCCGCGGCCGGTGTCCCCGGACTCTACGCGGCGGGCGAGGTCGCGGGCGGGATGCACGGCTCCAACCGGCTCGGCGGCAACTCGCTCTCCGACCTGCTGGTGTTCGGGCGCCGGGCGGGCCTGCACGCCGCCCGGTACGCGGCGGAGTCCGCCGGAGCCAGGCCGGCCGTGGATCCGGCACAGATCGACACGGCCGCGGCGGAGGCACTGCGCCCGTTCAGCGCGGCGAAACCGGAGCCCGGCGCGGTGCCAGAGAACCCGTACACCCTCCATCAGGAACTCCAGCAGTCCATGAACGACCTTGTCGGCATCATCCGGCGCGAGCCCGAAATGGCTCAGGCGCTCGAAAAGTTGGCCGAGCTCCGGGTCCGCGCCCAGTGGGCGGGGGTCGAGGGACACCGGCAGTTCAACCCGGGCTGGCATCTCGCCCTGGACCTGCGCAACATGCTGCTGGTCAGCGAATGCGTCGCCCGCGCGGCGCTGGAACGCACCGAGAGCCGGGGCGGCCACACCCGTGAGGACTTCCCCGTGATGGACCGCGAGTGGCGGGCCGTCAACCTGCTGTGCCGACTGGCGGACCCCACGGGCGCGTCGGCGGCCACCGACCCGGCGCGGGGCCGGATCGAACTCGTCCGCAGGACCACCGAGCCCATCCGCAACGACCTGCTCGCCCTGTTCGAGAAGGAGGAGCTGGTCAAGTACCTCGCCGAAGAGGAGCTGTACGCATGAGCACGTACGACGCCCGGTTCAGGGTGTGGCGAGGCGGCCAGGAGGGCGGCGATCTCAGGGACTTCACGGTCGAGGTCCACGACGGTGAGGTCGTACTGGACATCATCCACCGGCTTCAGGCCACCCAGGCGCCCGATCTGGCGGTGCGCTGGAACTGCAAGGCCGGCAAGTGCGGTTCATGCAGCGCGGAGATCAACGGGCGCCCCAGGCTGATGTGCATGACCCGGATGTCCGTCTTCTCACAGGAGGAGACCATCACGGTGACCCCGCTGCGGGCCTTCCCCGTGCTGCGCGACCTGGTCACCGACGTCTCCTTCAACTACACCAAGGCCCGCGAGGTGCCTTCCTTCGTCCCACCCGCCGGTCTGGCCCCGGGCGAGTACCGCATGCGGCAGTCCGACGTGGACCGCTCCCAGGAGTTCCGCAAGTGCATCGAGTGCTTCCTGTGCCAGGACACCTGCCATGTGGTGCGCGACCACGAGGAGAACAAGACCGCCTTCGCCGGTCCCCGCTTCCTGATGCGTGTCGCGGAACTGGACATGCACCCCCTGGACGCCGCTGCCGAATCCGGACTCGACCGCAAGCGCACCGCCCAGGACGAGCACGGTCTGGGCTACTGCAACATCACCAAGTGCTGCACGGAGGTATGCCCCGAGGGCATCAAGATCACCGACAACGCCCTGATCCCGCTGAAGGAGCGCGCGGTGGACCGCAAGTACGACCCGCTTGTCTGGCTCGGCAGCAAGATCCGCCGCCGGACGCCGTGACGCCGTGGCGGTCGCGCCGCGGCTCCGGCTCAGGCGGGCTCCGGCTCAGGCGGGCTCCGCGCGATCGTTCCGGTCACGCGGGCACGGCGACGCCCGACCGGCCCCCGGCGGCCGAACCGGGTGGACCGTGCCGGGCCTGAGACGGCCGGGCAACTGACGGCTCGGACAAACGCCGGATGGGGCCCTCCTATTCAGGAGGGCCCCATCCGAAGGGCGCACCGGTTATCAGTGCTTGAAGGCGTCCTTGGTCTTCTCCTTGCCCTGGCGGGCATCGCCCATGCTCTTTTCCGCCCGCCCCTCGGCTGCCATCCGGTCATTGCCGATGGCCCTCCCCAGGGCTTCCTTGCCCTTGCCCTTGGCCTGCTCGACCTTCGCCTTGGCCTTCTCGCCGGCAGTCATGGAAACGCGCCTCCTCGAAGCTAAGAAGCAGTGGTCTCTGATGGCAGCTCGTGCCCCGACTCCCCCTTCATAAACAAGAATTCTTCAAGGAATGAGGATGGAAAGGCAGGGCATACGGAGCCCAGGAGGTCGATAACTATGGTTCCCCTGCTACTCGTTCTGCTTCTCGCCGTCATCCTTTTCGGCGCCGGATTCGCCGTCAAGGTGCTGTGGTGGCTGGCCCTCGCCGTTCTGGTGCTGTGGTTGCTCGGATTCGTCATGCGCTCCAACCCCGCGGGCGGCAGCCGCGGTCGCTGGTATCGATGGTGACCTGAACCCCCGGCCCACCACCCCGGGGCCCCGCCGTCGACC
>NZ_JBHXFA010000082.1:21443-33790 GCF_042724175.1 Streptomyces sp. NPDC127084 | reverse complement strand
TTTTTCACCGCCCCCCGTTCTCGGCCCCCCGGCGGGGGGCCCCCCCCCCCGGGGGCGGGGGGGGGGGGCGGGGGGGGGGGGGGCGCGGCGGGGCCCCCCCCCCCCCCCCCCCCCGCACAGGCATCAGCGGGCGGGCGAGCGCAGCGATGTCGTCCAGCTCCGCACGGTGCCGCGGCAAGGCACGGCGCAGCGCCTGGTGCAGTCGGAGGAACGCCGCGGCCTCCTGCTCGGTGTACGGCCGCAGTCGTTCCGCGGCCAGCGCCCACGACGCTCGCCCAGCTCCGCCGGACTCGTGGCGCAGCAGCGCCTGCCCGTCCCGCCGGATCACCGTCACGGCCGCAATCGCCGGATGCCGCTCGGCGAGCTCGACGACATCGGCCAGCGCGCGGAAGCACTGGTCGTGCCCGGCCCGGGAGGTGAAGCGGGCATAGCCGCCGATCTGCAGGGAACGGGCGTAGCGCAGCGCCGTCGACAGCAGGCTGTCCGCCTCCCGGACGGCCAGGACCACCAGCTCGATGCCGTAGCGGTCGGTCGCGAACGGAAGCGCGCTGGCCAGGAACTCCTCCGTGCTGCCCGGCGCGCCCTCGATGAGCGCATCGCCGTGCCGCAGACGCACGTAGGCCTCAGCCTCGGCGAACCAGGCACGGTAGTCGGCCCGGATCGCGGCACCGGCGTTGCGGGGATCCTCCGCCAGCAGCCGCAGGTAGTCCGGGTGCGACGCCTTGAAGTCGTCGCCGACCAAGTGAGTCGTCCCCGGCCGCATGGCCCGCCTGACCATCCTGGCCGCCAGCAGCTTCCCCGCTCCCGGCTGGCCCAGTACGTACACGGCCCGCGGCTCGTCCCGGCTGATGATGCCGTTCAGATAGGACGGGGCGATCAGCTCGTCGAAGACCCAGCGGTGTTCGCCGGCCGACAGCCGGTGATAGTCCACCCCCGGCGCCTGGCTGCGGGGCTGCGCTATCCGGCGGACCGGCTCGGCCAGGGAAGCAGCGCGCTCGGCATCCCGCTGAACCGCCAGGCGCCGGTCCGCACAGGCCAACTCGCGGTGCAGACGCTGGTCGGTCCGGGCCAGCTCCCCGCGGAAGACGGCCGTCTCCCGCGCGGACCACGGCCGCGACCGCTCGTACGCCACCGCCTTCTCGGCCGCCGGCCGACGCCGCCAGGCTCCGTCCATGAGCTCGTTGTCGTACAGCACCGTGCCGTCGCGGCGTACAACGGTGATCCGGTCCGCCAAATGCTCGGCCTCGATGACCGCGAGCGTCGCAAGCATCTGCTTCGCGCACGCATCGTGGTTCTCCCACGACACATACCGGCCGCCGCCGTCGATCGCCTCGCACAGGAAACGGTCCAGGATCCCGAGCTGGCTCCACGCTTCCGCTGTCGCCACCGCCACCACCTCCACGCGGGAGCCGGCCTGCCGGTACGCGGCAGCGGACGTACGGAACTCGGAGGAATCGGCCAGAGCCGACTCCACCACGGCGTCGAATCCGTGAATGCGGACGTACTCCTCGACGGCCGCCTGCCAGCGGCGCGTGTCCGGCCGGACCTTGACGCCGGCCGTGCGGACATCGACGGCCAGGAGCTCGGTGTAGCGCCGGTGCGCGGCCTTGTACAGATCACTGCCGATCCGCACCGCGCCGCCGCGACGGCCCAGCACCGCCTGGACGAGGTCAGCGACTCGGGTCTTCCCCGCGCCCGGCTGGCCGCCGACGATCACGACAACCGGCCGGTCCTGGCGAGCAGCGCCCTTCGTCCACGCCGGAAGGATCACTCGGCTCAGAACGTCGCGGCTTTCGTCGTCGGACAGCATGACCGATACGACGTCCCTATCTCTCACCGGTTCTCCTGGACAGCCACGAGCGTCTTGCTGATCTGCAAGTCGTGCTCTTCGTACGTGTCTTCGCGTGCTGGCCAGCCGCCAGACGTTGAGACAACTATATCATGCAAGTATCACGACGGCGGAATGGGGCATGCCGGATGGGGTCTGCCGTGCCATCTGACTGATGCGTGGCGGGGTGGCCGGGCGATGTGCGGGCACGCAAAAGGCCGGCGCCCAATCCGCCGAAGCGGGTGGCAAGGGCGCCGGCCAACCGAAAACACACACTCCGCGGGAGAACCCGAGAGGCGGTCTCGCGAGCGAGTGTATCCGCCCGGCGCCACATGGGGTACGCGCATCCTTGCCGACGGTGACGCGAAGGGGGTAATGTTGTCTCACTGGCGTGTCGTGGCAGCGCGCCGGCACCGAACACACCTCACACCAGGAGCAGCCCATGCCCATCTACCTCACCCGGCGCGATACGGACGATCAAGTCCAGGAAGTCGAGGCCGCCGCGGTCAGCGACGCCGCAGGCCACGCCGCCGCTGACAGCGCACGCCTTGCGTGGCCGGCCACCGCCGCGGCCGCGACCGCCGAACTTGCCGAGCTCGCCCGCGACCTGGCCGACTCCGGCGTCACCGTCCAGTGGCACCCCGACCGCCTCGTCCTGCCGGACCTCGCCTCGGGCCCGGGCGACACCGCCGGCATCCGCGTGACCACCACGCGCCGCGCCCCGCACGCCCTCTACGTCATCACCGCCACCGACCTCGTCCCGCTCACCCACGCCGCCGGCGCCCTCACCTACCTGCGGCCGCTCATCGACGCCACTGCCCGCAGGTGCGACGGATGCGATGCGGAGCCCGGCGAGCCGTGCCTGCCGAACTGCCTGCCGGACCCCTCGACCACCTGACACCCGCCCCGGGAGGGGCGCCCTCGCCGGCGCCCCTCCCGCACCGTAATGGAGAAACGAAGAAGAATGATCCGCGCCGGACGCCTGAAGTACGCACAGACCATGGCCGACCTGGCCGCCCAACTGAGCATGCCGCTGGGCACCTTCCGCAACAAGAAGCCCCACACCCAGGAAGGGCACCCCGCCCCGATCAGCTCGCCCACCTCAAGGGCTCTGCTGTGGGACAGCGAGCAGACGAAGGCCTTCCACGCAGGCCAGCCCGTCCCGGCCCTGCCGAAGGTCGACGATGACGAGGACCTGCTGGACCGGCACGAGGCCGCCGCCGAGCTCGGCGTCTCGCCAGCCAGCTGGAACAAGTACAAGAGCGACCCCAAGCTGACCGATCGCGTCGTCATGGTCCCCGCCGGCGACGGCGGCACCGAGCACTGGCCGCGCCGCGTGGTGCGCGAGTACAAGGCCGACCGGCCCGGCCGCGGCGCCGGCGGCGGCCGTCGCACCGGCAGCGGCGACATGATCCCGCGCGACGAAATCCTGCCCAGGATCGCCGAACTCCTCGACGCCAACCCGGCCATCACGCTCACCGAGGTCGCCGACACCCTGGGCGTCGCGAAGTTCCCCACCGCCCAGGCCGGCCTCGCGCAGCTCCGCGGCCGACGCATCGCCGACCTGGTCGAAGCCACCCCCGAGCTCACCCCGCTCGAGGCCGCCGAGGGCCTCGGCTATCCCACCGTCACCCACCGCGGCGCCGTGACGATCGCCGAGGCCGAACTGCGCATCCGCCGCGCCCGCCCGTACCTGCAGCAGGTCGCCGACGCACTCGCCGAGGCCGGCGTCGCCGAGCCGGTCCAGGTGGAGGTGCGCCAACTCCAAGGCGAGCACCTGGCGGCCGCCGTCCCGCTCGCCGCCGGCCAGAGTTCGCCGGCGCTGGTGTGGGACGAGCGGTACGGATGGCGCACCGCGACCAGCCGCCGCCACCCGATCGGCAAGGACGTCGGCACCGCGCCGGAAGGCGAGGGCATCCGCTACCTCGGCAGCAGCATCCGGCCGCGGCCGACCGAGCTGCTCGAGCAGCTCGCCGACAACCGCAAGGGCTCCAAGCGCCCCAAGGTTTGACCCTGCTGACAGGTTCAGCCGGCCTGCAGGTAGCTCGCCGCGGGGCCCACGGTGCCGGAGCCGAAGCGGGCGTTGAGCGCGTCGATGGCCTGCTCGGCGCGCAGGCGGTGCTCCCGGGCGGCGTCGAAGGAGAGCTGCTCGGCGACTGCGTCCGCGTCCACGAGCTGTTCGCAGCGCAGGGAGACCGCCCGCACCCGGGCCCGCTGCAGCCCCAGGGCCCGGTACATGTCGTGCGCCACGTCACGCAGATCGTCAGTGTGCCCGGACGGCCCGCCGGGCAGCTGGCGGCTGCGGTGGAGCTGGGTGCGGTCGGCGAAGGTCACCGTCATGGTCACGGCCTTCGCCGCCTGCCGACGCGTACGCAGCCGCTCCCCGAGCTCGACCGCCAGCGACAGCAGCGCGGACCGCACCAGCTCCGGGGCCAGAGCGTCGGTCGGGAAGCGGCGCTGCGCGGCTGCACTGTGCGGCAGATCGGCCGGCACCACCCTGCGCCGGTCAACTCCGCGGGCCCGCTCGCGCAGCAGCCGCCCCGCCTTCCCGCCCAGAACACGCTGCACCGTCGCCTCCGGCAAGCTCGCCAGCCGCCCGATCGTGTGCACCCCGTACGTCGTCAGCGCCCGCTCCTGAGCGCTGCCGATGCCATGAAGCTCACCCACCGGCCGCGGGTGCAGGAACGCCGCCACCGCCTCCGCACTGGAGCCGACCGCACGCACGCCGCCCCGCCCAGGCTCCCGGGACGCCATCGCCGCAACCGTCCAGTTCGGCCCCACCCCGATCGTCACGGGCAAGCCGTACAGCGCCAGCGCCCGCGCTCGGATCATCATCGCCAGCTCTGCCGGATCGCGGTCAAAGAACCGCACGCTGCCGGAGACGTCCGCCACCGCAGCGGACGGCGGCAAGGCCTGCACCACCGGCGTCACGCCTGCCACCAGGCCGAGCAGCAAGCGGTACAGCTCGGGATCGACATCCCGCGGGCAGCGCAGATGCAGGATCGGCGAACCGGCCCCCACGGCCTGGCCGTGCTGCTCGTCCATGGCGACACCTCCCACCCTCACCGTACTCGAACAAAAATCGAACACGCATCGTCCCGGGGACGCCCCACCCGGGCTTGCCCACCTACATCCGTGGCTTGCCCAGCGCCACGCCCGAGAGGCTTGCCCAGCACCCTGACCAGCAGCAACGCCATCGGGTACATGTACCGGTATGGGACGCCTCCACTGGCCCGCCATCGTCGACCGCGCCCGGGCAATCGTGACCGCCTACGGGGAACTGGGCTGCACGCTGCGCCACTTTCACTACCGCCTCGTCGCCGAAGGACTCATCCCCAACACACCACCCACCTACCGGCGCCTGTCCTCCCAACTCGCCCAGGCCCGTCGCGACGGCCACTTTCCCGAGCTGATCGACACCCTGCGCGAAGTCCACGTCCCTGCGGCCTGGGCCGACGCCCCCGCGTTCCTCGCCGACGTCCCTGGATGGTTCGCCCTGGACCGCACCGCCGGCCAGAGAACCGCTCTGTACGTCGCAGCCGAGAAGGACACGCTGCGCCGCATGTTCACCGACTGGCTCGCCGACCTCGGCATCCCCGTCCTGGTCGTACGCGGCTTCGGCTCGCAGTCGTACGTGGACGTCGCGCGGGCCCGTACCGCCCGCGATCCGCGCCCCGCCGTCCTGCTCTACGTCGGGTGACTACGACCCGAGCGGTGAGCATCCGTTTAGCTCGCTCGCCGAGGACGTGATCGCTTACGCCGAGGCTTCCGGCGGCGAGTTGACCTTTGAGCGGTCGCGGTCACCCCGTGCAGATCATCACCTACGGTCTGCCGACCGTCCTCCAGGACCGCGCGGACCGCTCGATAGGGTGACCTTGCCGAGGGCAGCCTCGGCCCCCTGGGCTCAACCGGCACGGGGCGGGGTGGTCCGGGACGAGCAGGGGGTTCGGGTGGCGGACGTTTCACCCGCGCAGGCGCTGGCCCGAGCGACGGCCGTCGGTGGGCGGGTGGCCGACCTGGTACGACGGGAGCCTCGAGGAGACGATCAGACGTGCCCCTGGGAGCTCGTCGTGACCCTCAGCAGTAGCCCCGAGGACCGGGCGGCAGCCGGGTGGATCATCGCCGACGAGATCATGCGGGAACGCACCGGCGGGCGCCCACGGACCTACGGAAAGTGGCTAGAGGCCACCTTGAACGGGACGAAGCTGACCGGGAAGGATCACGTCCTGGTGAAGGCCTTCGCGGAGCCCGTCTTCGAAGCGGCAGCCGCGATGAAGACGGGCAACCACGGGCTGGCCGGGTACGTGGGCGAGTGGCTCTGGTACCTCCTGACCCGCGACCTTCCCGAGGATCCAGCGCGCGCCGTGGAGATCCTCGGACCGCCGAAGGCCGCCGTCAACGATGGAGGAGGCGACGGACTCGTCGTCTACCGGGAAGGCGGAATGGCCCGGGGCTTCTCCTTCCGTCTGTGGGAGATGAAGAAGTACACCGGGGAGGCGAACCAGCCGGATGGGGCGATCCGCAAGGGCTGGACGCAGCTCAGCACCAAGGGAGCGACCTACCTGGGAATGCTCTCCTGGGGCGACAAACTGCTCGCTGACGACACCCGGGAGTTCGTGGGCAGTCTGGCCGACCAATGGGTCGATGAGGAGGAGTCGGCCGGCGGCGGCGTCAGCGTCGCGCTGAACACCACGGCGATCCCGACCAAGGCCTTCCACCTCGCGCACGAGCACTTCACCACCCACAAACACCCCGGCGCGCTGC
Source organism: Streptomyces sp. NPDC127084 (assembly GCF_042724175.1). Classification (NCBI taxonomy): domain Bacteria; kingdom Bacillati; phylum Actinomycetota; class Actinomycetes; order Kitasatosporales; family Streptomycetaceae; genus Streptomyces; species Streptomyces sp. NPDC127084. The sequence goes on along the minus strand of NZ_JBHXFA010000082.1, from coordinate 27,198 downwards.
AGGGCTTGATGGTGGCGATCGACGATCTCGAGGGCTTCGCCCATGAGGTGAGGAAGTACGTGTGGACCGCACTCTAGATCCGGCTGTACTCGCGACCGCCCTCGGCGAACACCGCCCCGGCGGGGTCCTGCCCTCGGCGCAGGAACTGCTGGCGGCCATCACCCACCTGGAGACCGCCGCCTTCGGTAGGAACCAGGAGATTCCGGACGACGTGCTGGCGACGGCATGGCTCCTGCACGGACTGGCCGCGGTCGAACCCGAGACACCCGGGTTCGACCCGATGCGGACCCGGCAGGCCCTCGCGGTCAGCGCCCACGTGATGGACCTGGCCCTGGCCGACGATCGACACTCCCCCACCGAGCGGCTGAGGATCGCCTTCGCCGCCCAGGCCGGGTACCGCAGGTGCGAGCAAGAGCCCAACGCCACCGCCGTCTACCGCCAGGTCAAGAACCTGGTGAACTTCACTTCCTCGCTCCCGGCGCACATCGACACTTTGGCTCTGGAGGCCGGTGTCGTGTTCCTGGCATTCGACCGGCCCGATCTGAACCGGGTCCTGTCCGCGTGGCGTCGGCAGTTTGCGGAGCTCCGTGAGCTGATGGACGGCGATCCGCTCGCGGGCACGATGTACGGACCTGCCGAAGCTGTCGTCGAAGCGGTCCACCTCTTGCGCCTGTTCCTCTCGTTCGGCGATCCGGACTGCCTGCAGGACGCACAGGATCTGCTGGGCAGCGTGCTCGATGGCCGGGCCGGCCGCAGTGACCCGTCCGCCCGGTGGGTCGCGGCCCACCTCCTCGGCCTGAGCGGCGAGATGGCCGCCAGCAGCTTGTACACGCTGCTCCCGGCGGGAACTCCGGATGCGGTTGCCCGGACCTTCGCGATGTCCGATCCGCCGGTGATGACCCTGTGGCGCCCGCAGCGCCAGTTGCTGAACCTGGAGCGGGGCAACCCGGTCGATCCCGCTACCGGCCGGAGCCTGATCAGCGTGCCCACCAGCGCGGGCAAGACGCTGATGGCCCAGCTGGTGATCTGCTCCCACTTGGCGCAGAAGCCCGGCCGCGTGGTCTATGTGTCGCCGATGCGCAGCCTGGGCCGGGAGATGCGGGCTGCGCTGCGGGGTCGGCTGCGGCTGCTGGAGCGCAAGCTGGTCGCCGAGCAGCCGGACTTCCCGCTCGCCGACGGCAGCGGCTCTCTCGTTGGGGACGTGGACATCGTGACCCCGGAGCGGCTCATGCACATGATCCGTAACGACCCAGGTGCAGCGCTGGACGGGGTCAGCCTCATCGTCGTCGATGAGGCCCACCACCTAGCGCAGGGCCGGCGCGGGTTCGTGTTGGAGAGCCTGCTCGCCCTTCTGCGGACCCGCTCCGACATCAGGCTGGTGCTGCTGTCCGCCGCTGTCGGCAACCGGGGTGCCCTGGCGTCGTGGCTGGACCCGGAGCGGCCGGCGGAGGAGGTGTACTTCACCGACGACTGGCGCGGTCCTCGTCGGCTGCACGGCCTTATGTACCCGCAGCTGCTCAAGGGAGAGGCCGAGCGCACCCCGCGCAAGCCGAGTAAGAAGCAACCGTCCACTACCCGGTCCACTGTGCCGGTGGCCCCCCGGCTCGACGTCCGGCCGACCGCCGCCGGTGGCATCTTCGGCCTGACCTTCCCCCGTGTCGGCACCAGAGCGTACGCCTCTCCCGACTCCTGGCAGTGGAAGGCTGTCACCAAGCTCGCCGGCGGCATCGCCGACTACGAGGTGTTCGCCGCTGGCGCCGCAGCCCTGACCCGAGCCGGCAGCGTTCTGATGGTCGTCGCCAGCAAAGTCATCGCCAGGAACGCCGCGCGCGCGATGGCCGAGCACCTGGACGTCCGCCTCCAGGCTGCGGCGCTGACCGAGTTCCTGGCCGAGACCCTCGGCGAGCACCACCCCCTGGTCGACTGCACCCGCCACGGCGTCGCCTTCCACCACGCCGACCTGCCCGACGACGTCCTCCACGCCGTCGAACAAGGCCTTCGTGACGGAGACCTGCTGGCCATCGCCAGCACCACCACCCTCACCGACGGCGTCAACCTCCCGGTGCGCACCGTCATCATCAATCACACCGTCGAGGGTGATCCCACACGCGGGAACCAGCAAGGCCTCAGTCCCGCGAAACTGCTCAACGCCATCGGCCGGGCCGGCAGGGCCGGGCGCGAGAGCGAGGGGTGGGTCATCCTCACCCGCCCCTACCCGCCCCAGGCCGCAGAGTTCGAGACGCTCACCCCCGACAGCGAGCGGCTCACCGTCACCTCCGAACTGCTCAGCGACGACGCCCTGCGGTCACTGGCCCATGCCGAGCTGCGGCTGCAGAACTCGCTCGACGGCCTGTTCGGCGTGATGGGAACCGTCGCGGCCGACTTCACCGCGTTCGTGTGGCTCGTCCTGCAGACCCACGCCGAGACCCTCCACGCGCCCGGCGACCGACTGGACCCGGTGCGGTCGCTGCTCGGGATGGAACAGGCCGACGACCTTTCGGTCCCGGCCCGCTGGATGGCGCTCGCGGAGAAGGTCACCGCGGTCTACGACGCCACCGACCCCGTCTCGACCCGTCGCTGGGCCAGCACCGGAACCAGCATCGGATCCGCCCGCTACCTCGACCAGGTCGCCCAACGCCTCGCGGAGCAACTCGTCGCTTACGCGGTCCCCGAGGACACCCCGGACGAAATCAGCGTCTTCTTCGGGCCGCCGGAATGGCCGCTGGAGCAGACCTTGGACTTCCTCGCCGAGCAGGGCGCCTTCAGGGACCTTCTATACACGCCCGAGACCTTTGGGAGCTGGAAGCTCACCACCCAGCAGACCCCAAGTTTCGACGGCGACGTGCCGATTGGCGACGCGGTCCGGGACTGGATCTCCGGCACCGCCATCCCGGAACTGGCCCGCACCTGGACGCCCGAAAGCATGCCGTCCCACCCCCAGATGCTGGAGCTGACCGTCCAGAGCATCAAGCAGGCCTTCGAGCACGCGATCAGCTGGACAGCCGGAGCCCTGATCAACCTCATCAACACCCACCCCCTGCTGACACCCACCACGCCCCGCCTGTTCGCACAGACGGCCTGGCACATCCGGCACGGTGTCGACACCGAGCAGGCCATCACGCTGCTGACCTCCGGCATCACCTCCCGCCGCCTGGCCCACCAGATCGGCCGTGCCGCGGCGGAGGCGGGCATCGGCTCCGGTGAGCTCCGCGGCTGGGTCGCCGATCAGCAGATCGACGGCTGGGTCACCGCGTACAAGGCCAACACGTACGAGATCGAGGACCTCCTCGACTATGTGAGCAAACCAGCCAACCCGCTCAACGAACTGCTGCGAGGCCGTCCCGTGACGAGCCCTGTTGCACGGGTGGGCCCGGGCACCGGAGATGGGCCGGTCACCCTGACCCACCCAGGCAAGAAGCCGACGACCATCAGCGTCAACCGCGACGGCAACCAGATTGCCGTCATCCCCGCCGCCCGGCACCACGCCGTCCTCACCCTGATCGACAGCGGCCTCGACCTCACCCACCACCTTGAGGCCGGGCAACTGGTCACCACCTTGGCCATGGCCAGCCTGTAGGGCGCCCAGGGTTGGCCGGCGCCGGGCGGGTTTGGCCTCCCGGTGACCTACTGTTCCGGGTCGTCAGCAGGGCGGTAGACAGCTCGATCGGTGTCCCGGCGCTGGAGGATGCCGTCCTCGGCGAGGTGGGCGTATGTTGTAGCCATGGCCGGGGCCGTGGCATACAGGTGAGTGAATCGCTCAGCGACACCGTGCACCACAGGTGTTGCACCGGCTATGGTCGCGTCGACGGCTCCTGAGCTGCGTGGACTCGAACCGCACGCTCGCGGTGCCTCGGAGAAACGTCGGAGACTTCGACTGCTCCGGCGCCGACATCGAACGCGACTGGGTCGCCCGCACCAGCTGCTGGTCGAAGGTCGAGCGCATCGTCCTCACCTACGAACAGACGCATGCCTACGAACTTCCCGCGGCCGCGGGCAAACGGGACGACCCCCGCTGGCCGGCCTTCGCGCGACGGTACGGCTTCGACGTCGACCGGCCCGTCCAGTGGGAGGTCGAAGCCCTCGACCCGGCCGAGCTCCAGCGCCTGGTCCTCGAAGCAGTGGAGTCCCATATCGACCGCTCCCAGCTCGCCCGGCAGCTCGCCGAAGAGCAGCGCCAGCGCCGGCAGCTGGCCGACTTCCTGCGCCAGTTCGGCGGCTCGGGCGGTCTGTGAGGTCTGGGCAAGCCTGCCGGCGCGCCGCCGGAAGAGGGTTGCACCCACAGTTGTCTGCACAGTTGTCTGCACAGGCGGACCCAAAGTTGCGCCGGAGGTACTACCGAAGGTGTGAACCCCCCTTTCGTGATCTTGGGCGTATTGCCTGGTCAGACCCCTTGGGCAAGCCCATTTCCTACGCCGACACCTCTTTCTCCGCGATAGTCGGAGGAAGAGGCTTTCTGTTCTGACGGCCCGACGCGGCCTGCTCGCTCTGTCGTCCCTCCTCGGCTCCCGCATCACGGCGGCGCCTCGTCCGCTTGCCCCGCCTTCCTGCCCCGGCTCCGCTCGTCCGCCATGTCAGGCTCGCCAACGCGCGGCGAGCCAAGCGGCAAAACGGGCATGCTCGTAGTGCTCTCCTGTCACACTGAGTACGCCCCGCCGCCTCCCCCGCGGGGGGGGTTTGTGCTTACCTGGCCGCCTCTAAACCCGCGCGGGGGGGGTACGGCTAAACGGCCCCGCGGGGGGGGGGGCCCGTTTCGTCGGGCCGACTCAGTGTGCGTCCCAGTCGATGCGGCGGCGCTGGGGGTGGGGCGGCTCGCTGCCAGTGTGCAGCGCCCGCTTGAGCGCCGCACGGTCCCGCTTGTGCGCCGCCCGCTAAAGCCACGTCCGGCTGCCGTCCTTCAAGAAGGGGGTCAGCCAGGGCCGCTCCTCGTACTGGAGGTGCGCGGGGCGGTCGTGGAAAGTACGGGCCATCTCGAGGGCTCCTGTCCGCTGTCGGTCGCCGCCCGGCTGCCACTGCCTGGCGATTAAGTCAACTATATCCACTACGCATCACGAGGTCAACAGGGCGGGCTCGCCGATATTGCGGCGAGGGAGGGTGGCCTGAGGGGTGGCCGCCGGGGCTGGTGGGGCTTCTGGGAAATGTTGAGATCGAACGGCGTGTTCGCTTCCCTGTGTGATGTGTGATGGATATAGTTGTCTTGTTGTCGGCGGTGGCAGTCGGCCAACACCGAAGACACACCACGTCGCTGGGAGATCCCGATGTTCAACACGATGAAGCGCACCGCCCGTCAGACCTCCACCCGCACCCTGGCCGATCTGATCCGCGCGATGGATGGCAAGCGGGCCGTGACCATCACCTACCTCGACAGCGACGGCGAAGAGTCGGTGCGCACCATCGAGGTCCACGACATCCGCACCACCAGCAAGGGCCGCATCATCGTCCGGGCCATGTGCCGGATGCGCGGCGAGATGCGCACCTTCCACCCGGAGCAGACCGTCTCCTACACGATCCACCGCCTGCGCTTCGTCCTCGACGCCCCCGTGGACGAGGCCCCCTTCACCCACGCAGCGGAGACAGAGGCTGAGCTGATCTCCCTGGAGATGGACCGCGACTACCCCGACCTGAAGCCGCTGGTGCTGGCCGCATAGGCCACCCGGGCCCGCCCCCCCCCGGGGGGGGCCCCCCGGCCCCCGCCGGCCGCTCGACCCCCGGCGCGGCCGGCCCCGCCCCGCCCGCGACCGCTCCGCGCCGCGTATCG
>NZ_JBHXFA010000082.1:0-21433 GCF_042724175.1 Streptomyces sp. NPDC127084 | reverse complement strand
CCCGCGGGGGTGTGGGCCCCCCCGCCCCCCCCCGGCCCCCCCCCGGGGGGGGCGCCCCCGCCGGACCGCCGCCTGCTGGAGGAGCCCGGCCGCGCCTGGCAGCCCCCGGCCGGCTACGTGACAGACCCGGAAATCGGCAACGAGCCCGGGGAAGTGTGCCTGGACCTCGAGCGCTCCCTGGCCGTCTACTGCCAGCACCCCGCCTGGCGCGCCGACCGCGAGCAGCAGCCGGCGGCCGGACGGTGAGCGGCTGGGACGAGGCGCCCCTCCGGGCCGGTCCCGGCCGACGGCGGGGCTGGGCAACCTACCGCCTGGGTTCGATCGTCGTAGGGTCATGACTTCTGCGAGGAACGAACCTCCACCGGTGTGGCAACCGGAGTGCGGCCACGGCACCGCTCAGGGGCTGCCGGCCAGCTGCCGCGGAATCCGCGTTCCGGGCTACACAGCCTGCCTGGCTCACCTCGACGTGGCTGACCGTGACGCCTACCTGGCCAGCCTGGCTCCAGGGGCTGACATCGACCACCGCGGCACCCCGTTCACCGAAGAGCTCCTCACCCGATTACTCGACACCCTGCGCGACCCCACCACCGGCCATCCCCGTCTCGGGCAGGTGCAGTTCGATGGTGCTTCCTTCACCGGGCCTGCCCGATTCGATGAGACCACTTTCACCCGCAGTGCTTCGTTCCTCGGCGCCACCTTCACCCGGACTGCTTCGTTCGAGCGAGTCACCTTCACCAGCCTCGTCGCCTTCGGTCAGGCAACGTTCGACGGTCCTGCCTGGTTTGACGGGGCGACCTTCAGCGCCGCTGCGGCCTTCGGCGGGGCAAGCTTCCGGCGCAACGCCCACTTCCGTGTGGCTACTTTCGCCGGCCCTGTTCAATTTCCTTACGCGACCTTCTCGCGCGACGTGGCGTTCACTGCGTCCCGTTTCGAGACCACTCCGTGGCTGGGCCCGCTGGAATGCGGTGGCACGGTGATCCTGAATCACGCCACATTCCTGGCGCCGGTGACGATGATGATCGCCGCACGGGAGCTGTCCCTGCGGCGGACACGCTTGGCGCCATCCACGGCGCTCCGGCTGCGCTACGCAAAGATGGACCTGGCCGGGGCGGTCCTCGAAGGCCCGATCACCGCGGCAGCCGAACCCACCCGATTTCCCGACCTGAGCGAAGTCCACTTGTCCCACAGGCTGAGGACGGGTGGCCCAGGTGCCGGCGTCCGGGTGACGAGCCTGAGCGGGGTGGACGCCGCCCACCTGACTCTGACGGACATGGACCTGTCCGAATGCCGCTTCATCGGCGCTGTACACCTGGATCAGCTCCGTATGGACGGCCGTACCGTCTTCGCCCGCCCACCGGCCGGGTGGCGCCGCCAAGGACCCATACCCCTGCGGTGGTCAAGACGACGCACTCTGGCAGAAGAACACCACTGGCGCGCCGACACCGCGACACACCTCTTTGACATGGAGCCTCCCGCCCACGGGTGGCAAACCGGCCCCAGAGCCCCTGACGCCTCGCGCTCGTACGGCCCGGAGACACTCGCCGCGCTCTACCGGCAGTTACGCAAGGCCCTGGAAGACGGGAAGAACGAACCCGGAGCCGCAGACTTCTACTACGGCGAGTGCGAGATGCGTCGCCACGATCTCACCGGCAGTTCCTGGGCAGAGCGTGCCCTCCTGACCGCCTACTGGGCGGTCTCCGGGTATGGGCTGCGCGCCTCCCGTGCTCTGGCCGCTCTGGCCGCCGCGGCGACCGTCACCGTGGCGGTCATGATGCTCTGGGGCTTGCCTGATCAGGCCCCGAAGCCGCAAATCACGGGTCGCCAGGTCGCCGCAGGACAACCGCTCACTCTGATCACCGACGCCCCCAAGCCGGTCAACCCCGCAGGTCCATGGGCTGATCGCGTCACCACCGAGCGGTTCGAGAAGTCGCTCAGGATCACGATCAACTCAGTGATCTTCCGTTCATCCGGCCAGGACCTGACTACGGTCGGTACGTACACGGAGATGTCCTCCCGCTTTGTCGAACCTGTCCTGCTCGGACTCGCGGTCCTGGCGGTTCGCGGCCGAGTCAAGCGCTGACCACCACCAGGCAACGACTTCACGGGCACCAAGGCCATCCCCGGTGCCGCCAACTCGGCGGGCTCGCCCGGGTGCACGGCGATGTCCATGGCATGCGGCACGCAGAACCGCGCGCGATCCGCCGCGCCTCCACGGAAGCCTTTCGGTGCCCGGCAGTGCCCTCGCCGAGGAGCGGGGCACTGCCGCGTCTCCATACGCGGCGCTTATCTCCCAGGAAGCTCCGGCCTTCAGACGGGGGAGGAATGGGTCCTTGAGTCGGAGCCGCGCAGCGGCGGAGTTCTCTGCGCATCTGTTCTGACCCGCACTCTCTTCCGTTGTCAGTAGGGGGCGTTAGCTTCAGATCATGACGAGGACACCGATGGCCGCCGAGGGGTCCGGGCATGCCCGGTACACCTTCCGGCTGCGGGTGTCCCGCGGTGCGCTTGCCCGGCTGGATGCCGAGTGGGCGCGGTGTCGGTGGGTGTGGAACGCGACAGTGCGTGGCCGTGTCGCGCCGGGTAAGCGTCCGCAACAAGGCCATCGGCGGGAAGGTGACCTGTGGCCCGGCGCAGCTCGATCGGATGCTGACCGAGGCTCGTCAGTCGATGACGTGGCTGCGGGAAGGCAGCTCGGTGCCGCAGCAGCAGATCATCCGGGACTTTGCGAAGTCCCGTGCCAAGGCGCTGGCGGACATCAAGGCGAAGCTGCCGATGGGGCAGCGGGCCGGGCTGCCCCGGATCAAGCGCAAGCGTGAGGCTGCTCCGTCGCTGAACTACACCACCCGTGGTTTCCGGCTCAAGGACGGCCGCCTGCACTTGGCGGGCGGGATCGTGCTGAGCGTGGTGTGGTCGCGGGATCTGCCGTCCGCACCCACCAGTGTGCGGGTGTACCGGGACAGCCTTGGCCACTGGTACGCCTCGTTCGTGGTGGCATCGCTTACCGAGGCGCTGCCGTCGACGGGCCGGGTGATCGGCGTGGACTGGGGGGTGAGGGAGACCGCGACGACCACATCCGACGCCCACGATCTGCCCCATGCGGAGCACGGGAAGACTGCCGCCGCAAGGCTGGCTCGGTACCAGCGGATGATGGCCCGCCGCGGCACTCCGAGGAACCGGCCCGACACCGCCGGGTACCGCAAGTCCCGCAAGGCTGCGGCGAAGATGCACAAGAAGATCGCCCGGCAACGGCAGGACGCCGGCCGCAAATGGGCCAAGCACGTCGTCCGCGACTTCGACGTGATAGCCGTGGAAGACTTCCGGCCGAAGTTCCTCGCGAAGACCACCATGGCCCGCAAGGCCGCCGACGCCGCGATCAGCGCGACCAAGACAGCGCTGATCGACATGGCCCGCAAGCACGGCCGCACCGTCCACCTGGTCCACCCCGCGCACACCACCATGGACTGCGCAAAGTGCGGAGCGAGAGTCAAGCACGCACTACCTCTTTCCGAAAGGACGTATACGTGCACCGCGTGCGGAGCTGTCTCGCCCAGGGACAAGAACTCCGCCCGCGTGATGCTCGTCCGGGCTGGTCTCAACCCGGCTAGTGCTGATCTTGTAAGCCCTGCCACCTGCTAGGCGTCAGGCGAAGTGAGCTAGGAATCCCCCTCGTTCACGAGGGGGAGGAGTCAACCGACGGTGGGCATGTCGTACGGCACGTCATATCCGCGGGTTCCAGGGCGGGACAAAGCGCGGCGGCGCCGGATCGACTGTCCCTCAGGTGGCCTCTGACCTCGTAAAACGCTGAGAGAAGTGCGGTACCGACACCCCGAATGTGATGCATGAGTGGTATAGTTGTCCTGTCGGTTGATGGTGGCAGCCGACCAACACCGAAACCCGCACTCCGGACAAAGGGGACAGCTATGCCCGCGACAGCAACAGCCACCGAAACCTTCGCGCTCTGGGTGTCGCCCACCGGCACCTTCCGCCTGCTCCACTGGGGCACCGTCACCACCCCGCAGCATGCGCTGTGCTGCGACACCACCCAGCCGCTGAGCCTCACCGGCGAGCTGACCATGTGGACAGACCAGGACGCCAACGAGCTGCGCCGCCCGCACAATCCGCACGCCTCGGCACTGCTGCTGGCCTACCAGTCGCACCCCGGCCTGCACTTCGGCGACGTCGTGTTCACCGGTGCCATGGACTCCAGGACCGACATCGTCCACGGACTCGACCAGGACCAGGCCCTGACGCTGCTCGACCTCTACCTGCTGCGCACGGGCACCCACGTACCGAGCACGCGACGCCACTGACGCCAGGTCGCCCCAGGCCCCGGACGTGAATTCCGGGCCCCGGCCCTCTGGACAACCGAAAAAGGAAAATCCTCGCTCCCTCGCTTCGCCTGCCGCTCCCCGCGGCCCACGGCGCTGCACGCCATGGGGCGACGACACGGCCCGCACAGTGCCCCGCCCCCGGAGCCCAAAACCCGCTCCGACCACGGGGAATATGGCCGCGAACTGATCCAGAACCCTTGAAATGGATACTCGAAGAATGCATAATTGAACTATGCGGATCGGTGGTGGCAATCGATCCGCAGCCGAAAGCACGCGCTCCCGAACCGAGGAGAACCATGCCGAACGAGAACGCCCCCCGTCACCTCTCCGCCGTCCCCGCCCAGGCACCGGCCGTAGAGCCGGAAATGCCCTACACCGAGGCCGAGATGGAAGACGCCATGGGTTACCTCCTGGCTCGCATGGCGCCGCTGATGCAGCGCACTGGCTGGAAGATCGAAGAGATCATCGAATCCGACATCTTCGGCTTGCTCGCCCTGGCCTACGTCGCGGCCCTGCGTACCAATCCGCCGCTCCCCGAGATCGGCCCGGCCAGGGAACTCGATGCGCTCGCGTTCTCCTATTACGTCCGCATGCTCGCCGGCGCCCCCAAGGGCTTCGACGACGTCACCGACCGACTCGTCCTCGACAGCATCCAGTGGTGTACCCCGGCGCTCGACACGACCGCCCAGACCCGCGCCCTGCGGCTCGTCCAGGACTGACCAAATCCGGGGCGCAGTCGATCCACTGCGCCCCGGCCCCAGTGGTGGGGGAGTGGCACCCCCGAGAGCACCCACTCATATGCGAGGCAGACTCATGACCTACAGCCTTCCCCCGATGCCCTCCATCCCGGAGCGCGCCGCCGCCCTGCTGATGGGCCTCTTCGGCGCCGTCGACGACGGGTGCCACACCCTGACCGTCTCGGTCGCCGGCCGCGCAAGGGGGACCGTGGCCGTTCTGCCGTTCCGCAACGTCGGTGAGTTCACCGACGTTGACACGGAAGTCGCCCTCGATGTCATTGCTTTGCTGTCGCTGACGTCCGGCCGCATCGGCGGCGCAGTCCTGCGCACCAACCACGCCGACGACGCCTCCCGCGTCCTTGGCTGGCGATTGAGTGACTGCACCGCCCATCCGCTCAACCGAGCCGAGATCTTCAGTGCCTACTGCACGGACGCCGCCACCGGCGAGCCGATCCCGCCAGAGCCGGGCGCCGAGTATGCCGACGCCCCGCCCGTAGAGGCCTGAGGTTGGCCACCGGGGCGTAGCCCGACCGGCTGCGCCCCGTCCGGATGGCCGCTCGAAGTTTCCGCCGGTGAAGGGTGGTTCATAGACGCGAATGATTGGTGTGGGGTATAGTTGTCTTGTTGGTTGGCGGTGGCAGTCGGCCAACACCGAGAACACACCTCTGCGAGAGAAGGAGTCACCCATGACCCGCACGCCCGACACCCTGCTCATCACCCCCGAGGCGGACATCGTCCCGGTCAACCTGCCCGCCGACTCCGACTCCCGACTGACCGTCATGCGCGCTGTGATCCGCTGCGAGCGGGTGGACGTTGTAGGGCTCACGAGCCAGCTCGACATGTGGCTGGACGACGAAGGGCTCTACAACCACCCGGTCAACAAGCTCGCGACGGTACTGGCGGTCCGCTTCGGCTTCACCTACCAGAACTACCACGGGCCCGTCCTGCTGACCGGCGGCGCGGACGCCGAGGGCGACACGCTGCCGCTAAGCAAGGAGCAGTTCCTGACGCTGCTGGCCAGCCTCGAAGAAGAGCTCTAAGCCCCACCCCGGGGCGCAGCCGAGCCGCTGCGCCCCGGCCCTTGTGGCGGGGGAAGTGGCACCCCCGCCGCCGCCGAAACGCACACCCCTTTCCGGGAGGAACCGGCATGTCCGACACTTTGCTGCGCACCCTCGACCTGATCGAGCCCGGTGACCTGGTCGTGTATCACGGCAGCATCACTAAGCACCACGGCTTGTACCTGGCCCGGCCCTGCGACTGCTTCCACTGCGTCCGCGCCGACTACTTGGGCAGCGATGACGTGCGCTACCGGCTGACCGACCCGTACGGCACTGACCCGCACGCACTCACGCTGCGCTGCGTGCGCCGCCAGTCCGTGACCCGGTCGGCCGGGAACGCCTGACCCAAACGAGATCGGTCGGGGCGGCGATCCTGGCTGCTCCGGCCTTTTGGTGGTGGGGGAGCGGCTGGTTCGGTCGCCGTCTTGTTGCTCTGTGGCTGTGGAGCGTATGTGTGTGGGGGGGTGGCTCAGCGGTTGAGGTCGAAGATGCGGATGCTGTGCTCGTCGTAGAGATCGGGGGTGACGGTGGCGACGAGCGCGTCGGTGTCCCAGAGAGGGAGAGTCCTGGCCGCATGTACTGCCGCGGCTGCTCCCAGTGGCGTGCCGGCTCGGTGGAGTTGTGCGATGGCGAGGGTGGCGGGGTAGTCGAGGTCGATGGTGTGGAGAACTTCGAGTTGTCCGATGTGCTCGGCGATGCCCGGGTTCTCGAGGTCGGCCTGGAGCACGGACAGGACGGGTACCCACAGGCGCATCTCGGGTTCGAGGTTGGCGCGGTGGATGAGGGCGGAGACCTGCCGGTTGCCGGACAGGGCGAGCAGAGTGGCTGTGTCCAGGACGAGGTGGTGCAGGATCACGCGGCATCGTCCTGTGCCGGTCGGGCGAACGCCTCGCGCAGGCGGCGGCCCATTGCGGCACTCTCCTCGTCCGTGACCTCCGTGGCGAAATGCTCCGCCAGATAGGCGCGGGTGGCTTCGGCGCGCTCGCGCCGCTCTTCCTCTGTCAGGCTCGACTCCGCGAACTCCTTGACCAGGGAACCGATGGAGGTGCCGCGGGACTCGGCAAGAACAGCAAGGCGGTCCCGCACGTCGGCGGAGACTCGGATCATCGCATCAGCCATGGACGGCAGTATACATCGGCGTATACGCAGGGGGTGTGGCGTTGCGGGGTCCGGCCGGACGCCCCGAGCCGAGGTCTTCTACGCCTGCTGGATGACCTCCATGGCGGCTCGCTGGTGAGGCAGGGGCCGCTGGCCGGGCCGAGCGGGACTGCCAGCAGAAGGAGAGCGAGGCTGCTGGTCAACGGCCGGAGAGGTGGGGAGCGTGGCGGGGCGCACTCCCCGGTGTCGTGAGTACCGCTGTGTGCGATCGGCAGCGGCATGCGGCGACCGCCTGACGGGGGTGGGCTGGGACCCGTCTGCCCGCCCAGGCACGTGAGCAGGTGAGGAGAATGGTGGTGATGCCGGGGAAGTGGGGGCGATGCCCGGTTCAACTGCTGCTCGTGCTGCTGTAGCCGCGGTCCTGCCTGGGGCAGCCCCATTTTTCGGTGTCGAGGACGAGCGCCTTGGCCGGCGTGGGCGCTCACCTCCGGGCTACTTGGCGGGGACGCTCCACTCGGCGGACTCAGGCTGACTATCCGGGGAGTAGACGACCTTGTGTGGCCTCTGGTTGCCGGGCACTGGGAAGACGATCTTTCCTCTGATGCAGTCGCCCTTCTTCACCTGGGCCTCGATGGGGTATTCAGGCTTGGGGAAGTCGCCGTAGGTCACTCCGGATGGCTCGACGCGGGCGCCGTCGGTGTAGGCCAGCACCCATGGGAAGCGGGAGGCGCTGATGCCGTCCGTCTTGGCGCAGACTTTCAGCTCCAGCGCGGCCCATACGTAGCCGTCGGTGTTGAACTCCTCATCTGCGGAGGTGGAGTGCTTCGCGACGTCCTGTTCGTAGCCGAGGACTGAGACGGTGGCGATGTAGGGCGTGCCTTCGTCGTCGTGGCTGGTGTTCGTGTAGCTCTTCCCGAATGTGCGGAGTGCCGTTGGGCTGAGCTCAGCCGCCGTGGACTTCGTAGTGGCCGGCTTCGGGCTGGTTGGGCTGGCACTGGCCGGCGGCTTCGCGTCAGGCTGGCTTCTGCCCCCACAGGCGGCGAGTGTGCCCAGGAGCGCGGCTGCGCAGGCTGCGGTGATGGTGCGTCGCATGGTCCCCCCAAGGACGGTGCGTGATCAGGGGGACATCATGGTGGATGTCAGGAGATCACCATGCGCTGGTGGCCGTTCCGTGACACAGATGCATCGACCCAGGAACCGGCGCCTCCGCCACATCGCGGATACCGGCGACGGCCCGAGCATCCGCCAGATCGGCAAGAGCGTGGGACTTTCGTCGACCTCGTCGGTCGCCTACCAGCTCGGCCGGCTGGAGGAGAAGGGTCTACTCTCCCGCAGCGGCAACCGCTGGCGCGACTGCCGCATCGGCTGACCAAGCCGCAGCATGTTCGACCCTGATCTCCCCCCAGACCAGGAGTGTCTCAAGACCACACGGAAGCAGCTCGTGCCGTCACGGGCGAGCCCGGATCATGCCCTGGCATGCGGGTGCCATAGGCTCACACCACTTACCGTGCCGCGACCCGGGGGGATCACAAGGGCGTCGGCCGGCTCGAACCAAGTGGGGATTCATGCGTTCAGCATCCATAGGCGCCGTTGTCACCAGCACCCTCGCACTTTCCGGCTCTGTTCTCACCGCGCCGTCCGCGTACGCGGCGGAGACCGGCGTGGTGATCAAGTCGGTGTCCGTGAACGGCGGCAAGGCCATCGTCTTCGGTACCTCCCGCACGGAGTCGTTCACCATCTCGGTAACCGCATCCGACGACTCGGGAATCAGCCGCAAGGACGCGTACTTCCACATCGAGCGCGAGAAGGGGGACGACTTCTGGACCTACCACGGCGTCCCGACCTGCACCGCCTCCAGCGCCACGACGTCCACCTGCAAGCTCACGATCAAGCTCGACAAGGACATCGACCTGCCCCGCAACACGCTCGCGGGGAACTGGAACGTATACGTCCAGCTGTCGTCCAAGGACGGCGACTACTACGGGGACGACTACATGACCCACCCCGTGCAGCGACGTTCCACGCTCAGCGTCAACGCCGCGCCCGAGCCGGTCGCCAAGGGCAAGAAGATCACGGTCACGGGCAAGCTGGCCCGTGCCAACTGGGACAGGTACATCTACGCGGGCTACACCAATCAGCCCGTGCAGCTCCAGTTCCGCCCGAAGAACAGCGACACCTACACCACGGTCAAGACCGTCATGACTAACGCGACGGGCAATCTGAGCACCACCGTCACCGCCGCCGCCGACGGCTACTGGCGCTGGAATTTCGCCGGAACCTCCACCACCCCCGCGGTCAAGGCCACAGGTGACTTCGTCGACGTGCGCTAAGTAAGGGACCCGGCCACGCCCGGCCCGGAGCGGCCCGCCTTCGCGGCATACGCTCCGGGCTGCCCGTCCGGGATGAGACGGCCCCCGGGTGTCGCGTCGGCGCAGTCGTCCGCCCGGTTCCCCGGGCCCGGTCACGCCCTGCCGTAGCCGACGGCGCGAGGAAAGACCATCAACGAAGGCGTGAAGGCCTGCGGGTTCTGCAGGCCGGATTCGGAGCTCGGGATCCTCGACTGACGAACCCCGGTCAGCGGTCGCGTTCGTCCGACGCGGCAGGCTTGCGGTGGCGTCCCCTTCCTTTCCCCAGTGCGGGCCGGTCCCATTCGACGGGGCGTTCCTCGGGCGGCTGCGGCGGAAACAGGATCGCCTTCGCCGCCGCCAGGTCGGCGGCGACGCCCACCGTCACCCAGCCTGTGCCATCGAACTCCTGAATCGCCCTGGGCGCGCCCGGGGCGACATGAGCAGCACGGTGTGGCCCCTCGGTCAGCGGCACAGCCCGTAGCCGGCCCCGGGCCTGCTCTCGCCGCTCATCGCGCTTACGGGCCCACTCGGCCAACGGTTCCTCGTCGTCCATCGCGCCAGGATGGCGCAGCCGTGGTCTTGCACGCCGGCTGCACCCGCGACGTTCAGCGCCGCACCGTCCGCACCGCCCTAGGCCTCGACGACACCACACCCGCCCCGCCCGCCCGCGAGTGGGCCGCCCTCGGCCGCGCTGACAGGGCTTCTTGCCTTCCGGCATGTGAGGTCGTCGCTGTTGAGCCGTTCGGTTTGCCCTCGCCAGTGCCTCACGGGGACGTGCTTGGCGGCGAACTCGCTTGCATGAGTGGCCCGTTCACCGTGCCCGGTGCGCCTGGAGGCCCACCGTCGCTTCCGCCTGGTCATGGACTGGGAGCACTTCCACGAGAATCGCATCCAGGTCAGCCGCGGGTGACTGAGGCCGCGCACGGCACCGTGGCGAGCCAGCCACACGCGCCTGATCGTGCTCCGCCAACAACGCCTCGGGCAAGTCGTCCGTCGCGGCCGGCCTGCGCGAGAAGTTCGGCCGCAACCTCGCCATCGTCGCCCAGGACAACCTGCGCCGGATTGTGCTGCGTGAACGCGACCGGCCCGGCGGCGCCAACGTCGGCCTGATCGACCTCACAGCCCGCTACGCCCTCGACAACGGCTTTCACGTCGTCCTGGAGGGGCATCCTGTACGCCAACCGCTACGGCTCGATGCTCCAGGACCTGATGCGTGCCCACCAGGGCGTCACACGGTGCTACTACCTCCACGTGCCCTTCGAGGAGACGGTGCTCCGGCACGCGACGAAACCAGACGCCGCATATCTTGCGCACGTCAACGAGGGCCACTCACGCGACTGGTACCGCGACAAGGACTTGCTCCCAGGCGGCCTGGAGACCGTCATCGACGCGGCCAGTAGCCTGGACGACACGGTCCAACAGATCCTCTCCGAGAGCGGCCTGGACGGCATTCCCCCGATCGACCGCTGAGGGGCGTCACCGCCGGTACGGTCAGTTTCACGGCACGCAAGACGGCACACACCACCGGGACCCAGGGGGGCCAATGAGCGTGGAGAACGGACCGCAGAGCATCCCGTGGGGCGGCGAGTGGCGACGCCACCTCCGCTCCGGCGCCGAGATGGACCTCGTGCGCTCGTGGATGCGCCGTGTCGAGTGCCCGACCTGCAAGGCAGCCGCAGGGCGGGCCTGCCGCACCGCGGGCGGCCGCCCGACCAACGAACACCGTGCACGCCGTGACGCCGTCGGCCCCATCCCGTACGCGAAGTGGCGAAAGGAGGGCCTCATCCCGGAGCAGCGGACGTACACGATCCCGGCCGTGCTCAAGGAGTCGGAGAAGGCCCGCGCCGACTTCAACGTGGACACCGCCCTGGCCGACGGGGTGGCGGTCGTCCGCATGTTCCTCGCCGACCGGCTCGGGCTGTTCCTCCAGGGCGAGGAGGCCATGGACCGCATCGACGACGCCGTGCGCAAACTGATCGAGGTCCGCGGCCCGGTAGGGACTGCCGACGTGGTCACTGTCCTCGCCAGCCAAGTCGCCTCGCTGCTGGCTGCGAACGCCGGCCCCGACGGCGACCCGGAGGCCCTGTTCGACACGATGATCCGCGCGCAGATCGGCATGGTCCGCAGGATGAACGCGATCGAGAAGGAACGAACCGACGGCTGACCGGCCGGTCAACACTGATGCAGTGCCACCCACCAACCCCCTGCCGATCGAAGGGATCTGCTGTGCCCGACCGACCTGAAATCGTCTGCATCTGCGGCTCTACCCGGTTCGTGGACGAGATGCATGCGGCGAACCGTGATCTGACCTTCGCCGGGGTCATCGTTGTCGCGCCAGGCGAAGCGGACGGGCCGGTCACCGACGAGCAGAAGACCGTGCTGGACGCCCTCCACCTGCGCAAGATCGACCTGGCAGACCGGGTTCTGGTCGTCAACCCTGGCGGGTACATCGGCGAGTCCACGAGTAGGGAAATCGACTACGCCCACGCCACCGGCAAGCCGATCTCGTTCACCGATCCCACCCCCGCCGGCACCTAAAGGGTGTTGCAGAAGGTCGGACTTCGGCAGGCCGAAGTGGTGTCTGGCCTGGTGTTTCACCGTGTCATGGCAAGGTTGTGCATCGTGGAGACGGCCTGGACGGCGTGGTGGAGGCCGTCTCCCTTTTGACGGCAGTCGCGGAGGATCTTCCAGTTCTTCATCCGGGCGAAGGTGTGCTCGACGCGGGCACGAACGCGTCGGTGTTCGGCGTTGTCCTCCTCCTGACCGCGCAGGAGGGGTCGACCGGCTCTCTTGCGGTGCGGCACGACCAGCCCGGTGCCGAGGTAGGCGCCGTCCGCGATCACCGTCGTCCCAGCGGCCGCAGCCGGCAAGCCCGACTCCCGCCAAGCGTGGGCATCGGCCTTGTTGCCTGGCACCGGCCGGGCCGAGGCAATCACCAGGCGGCTGTCCGCGTCGATGATGACCTGCACGTTCGCCGAGAACCGGTAGTTCCTCGACGAGGCGCCGACCTTTCGGTCGCGGACTGGGATCAAGGTCCCGTCCACGATCCACAGCCGGTCCTCGCCGACGACCGGCCGCGGGGCAGGCTCCAGGGCCAGCAACGGACGCAGGCGGTGGATGACCCGGCAGACGGTGGCCGGGGAGATCCCGAAGAGCGGGGCGAGCTGCCGCATGGTGAGGTTCGTGCGGTAGTAGACGGCCACCAGCAGGACCCGGTCGGCCAGCGGCAGACACCACGGCCTGCCACCGCCGGGACCGTTCCCGCCCCGTTCCCTCACCACTTTCACCAGCCTCGCGAACCGGTCGATCCGCAAGCCCGTGAACGTCTCCACCCACACCGGCTCAGCCCGCAACACCCCACCCATACAGGGAAAATGCCCGGAACTGAGCCTTCTGCAACACCCTTTAGTTCGCCGGGGGAGCGCCCGAAGATCCCAGGGCCTGCACGCACGTCAGTGCGATGCTTGCGGCTCAGAACCCCGGGCATCGCACCCCAGTGCGTGTAGGGCCTGGAAGCGGTGCCCCTGGCCCCGGACAGCGAAGGACCCCGGGCCGCCTGTGCGCCCCAGGGTCCTGTCGCCGGTCTCACCGCCGCTCACCAGTCGTCAGGTGCGCTGCCCGCCCACGCGATCGGCCGCCCCTCGCTGGTGCGGCCCCAGTGTGGTTCCTCCAACGAGGAGCCCGCGTGTGCCGATATTGCCGAAGCCGACCGCCGCCTCATGACCTACATCGTGGTCTGGCAGCACCAGGCCGTGACAAACTGCGGTGCCTCATTCATGAAAGATCGCGGGTCTGCGCAACCGGCGGTGACAGCTACCGTGCCTCGGCACACGTGTGTTCGGCCCTTCAGGTGGCGGATCAGCGGTGGAGCTGGCGGGCCTGAGCGCTGTACTTGACCGGCGCGGTAGGGGCTGTCGGTGATGGGTTCCCGGATATCCCGGGAGGCCACGAGAGCGGTGAGTAGAACACTCAGTTTCAGCCAGGCAGGCTGTATCCATGCGATCACTCTTTCGCGCGGCCCCTCCGCCAGGCCTGGGCGGTCACAGTCGGGCCCTTTTCCGAGTCACGCAGTGCGTGCCGTTCGTGGTCGTCTTGGTCGCGCTGGGCATCGAGCTTTCACCTGCAAACTTTCTGGTCACCGGCACTTTCCTCACCGCGATGCCGGCGGTGGCCGCGTTGACGATGGGCCCGAAGGGCATTCTCTCCGTAGCGGCTCTCGCCCTGGTCACCGACCTGATGTCCCCCGCCTATGACCAGGCGTACTACAGCAACCTTGTGAGTCTGTTCCTGGTGTCCCTGGCCAGTGTCACGATGAGTAATGCTGTACGTACGCGCAGGCAGAGCGAGCTCGACCAGGTCCGTCGGATCGCCATGGCAGCCCAGGAGGCCATCTTGCGTCCAGTCCCCGCCCGGCTGGGCCCGGTGCGGGCGGCCAGCATGTACCTCGCGGCCGAGACGGGGGCGCAGATTGGCGGTGATCTGTACGAGGCTGTGCAGACCCGGTACGGGGTCCGGCTGATCGTGGGGGACGTCCGGGGCAAGGGACTGCCTGCCGTGCGCGCGGCCGCAGCCGTGCTGAGCGCCTTCCGGGTGACCGCGCAATACGAGGAGGAACTCTCGGAGGTGATGAACCATTGCGCGGCTGCGCTGCGACAGGAGCGCGCAGTGCCGGGTGCGGTCGATCAGGAAACTCTGCTGGAGGGTTTCGTCACCGCGCTCGTAGCCCAGGTGTCCGACACACCCGAGGTCCAGGTGGTCAACCGCGGCCATCCGCCTCCGCTGGTACTGCGCCAGGGCAAGGTTCATGCCCTGATGCCTCCCTCGCCACTGCCGCCCCTCGGCCTGGAAGACCTCTGCCCCGGTCCTCCCGTCAAGGCGGAGAGCTATCCGTTCGCACCCGGCGACCGTCTGCTGCTGCACACCGACGGCGTGATCGAAGCCCGCAACCCTGACAACAACGACTTCTTCGCCCTGCCCGAGGCCATGGAAGCGGTGCACACCTGCACCCCACACGAGTTCCTGGAACAACTACACCGCGGATTGATCCGCCACACCGCCGGCCGCCTGGCGGACGATGCGGCAATGCTCCTCGTTTACCGTCCCAACGAAGAAGCAGGAAACCAGCAGTCGGCGCAGCTGCCGTCTCCTGAGTGACAGACCGCCGTGACCTGCCGGCCACGTCCCGAGCGCGGTGCCTGGCGCCTTCAGGCCCTGGGCCCCGTCAGGGGCCCGGCCCCTGCCGTCCGCGAAGCCCCCGTCAGGGGGCAGCCCCCAGCCGGTCATTGGCCGGCCCGTTCTGAGGGTGTGTCGCTTGGTGGTGGGGGAGGGGACGGGGCGCTGCTCCCGGGGTGGGGTCATCTCTTGCTGTGTGGCGGGGGCTCTGTTGGTGGTCGGGCCGCGCCGGTGGGCCGTGCGGTGGGCGCTCGGGAGGGTGTCAGGCCGCTGCGCGGTCTGGGTGCCGGTAGGGGCTCGCCGGGTTCCCGTTCCGGGTCGTGGAAGTGGCTGCCGAGGGTGTGCCAGGTCAGGCCGGGGTGTTCGGCGCGGAGCGCGGCCAGGGCGATTCGACCCAGCCGAGTCGGCAGTGCGGGCAGGTGGTGTAGTCGACGGAGAAAGCGAATTCGTCGTGGAGGTTCGCGGCGCGTTCCCGCCAGCCTGGCCGCTCGGGGGATGGGGTGTCCTGCCAGGGCGTGGCCAGGGTGACGACGTCCCACATCCGGCGCGTTCGCCCGAGAGGGCCGGCGCTGAGCGCGCGCAGGATCCGCTGCCAGGGCGTGGCGTCCAGAACGCGTCCGACCTCATGGGCTCGTTTCGCCAATGCCATGGCTGCTTCCCGCTCTTCGACGCTTCCCATGCCGACCATCGTGCCCGCTCTGGGGCGTGTATCACCCTGACTGGCAGCACCACCCGCATGCCCGGCGCCGGCTGCGTCGGCCCGGTCGCGGGTACCGGCCGTTGTTCAGGTCGACGGGGATTCCGATGGGTTTTTCGGTAGGTCCTGTGAGCGGAGTTTGTGGTTGATAGGGTCGCGGGATGGATATTCCCAGCATGGATGAGATTCGCGGGCTGCATGAGAAGTACGCGCCGTCCGCGGAGGCGTTCAACTTGGTATTCACGCACTGCGAGATTGTGTGGGGTGTTGCGGAGCGGCTGATTTCCGCGTCGGGTCTCGATGTTGATGTGGATTTGGTTCGTGCTGGGTGTTTGCTGCATGACATTGGCGTCTATCGCCTTTACGACGCCCACGGGCGGCTGGACCAGGCGAACTATGTGCGGCACGGTCTGCTCGGGCATGAGCTCCTTGAGGCGGAGGGTTTTGCTGAGCCGTTGCGCCGGTTCTGCTCCTGCCACACAGGGGTCGGTCTGACCAAGGCCGATGTGGAGGCGCAGGGGCTGCCGTTGCCGCCGGCGGACTACGTGGCGGTGACGGTGGAGGAGCGGCTGGTGATGTATGCGGACAAGTTCCACAGCAAGGCCACGCCGCCGAAGTTCGTCACCGCCGACTCCTACGCCGCGTATGTCGGCCGTTTCGGTGAGGACAAGACCGCGGCTTTCGAGGGCATGGTCGCCTTGTTCGGCGTGCCCGATCTCGCGGAGCTCGTGGCGGTGCACGGGCACGGGGTTTTCTAGCGGCGGAGCATCACTGCTGCTGTGGGTAGTGCGGTGGCTGGCACGGCGCCGAGAGCGGTGGCGGCTTCTCCGTGGCCGGTCAGGGCCAGGGCGGTGATGGCGGCCATGGCCGCTACGCCTGCAAGGAGGAACGCCCAGCCGGGACGGCTCGACTGTGGGTGCTCTCGGGTACGGTCTGGTTCGGAGGCTGACGCGTCCAGTGGTGCCATGTGGCCTCTTCTCTGTAGGTAGCGGAGCGGGTGGACCTCACGGCAGACACGGGGAGATCGCCGCACGGCAGCCGGCCAGAGCAGGCCGTGCGGGGGTCTCCCCCAGTCGCTGGCGGGCCCAGGCCGCACTCTAAGCCTCCGCACCGACAACGAGGCTTCCGGCATTTCGCCCGAACTTCCGCTGTTTCTCCGGTCTTTCGCGTCCTGCCGCCACCAGCGCAGCGGTACTGAACACGTGCCCGTGGGCGCACCCGTCGATGGCGCGTCCGCGCCTGACCAGCCATCTCGGCATGTTCCGCTTCTGGACGTGCGTGCTCATGCAGTGGATGTCCTCGTCGACCAGCGACTGCTTCTCCTTGCCGGGAATGGCGAGGTCGGCGAGCTTGTACTTGCCCTCGAAGCCCACGACCGACATCGAGTTGCTGATGAAGAAGCGGGTGCTGAAGACGTGCCCCTTGGCACACCCGTCGATGGCGCGCCTGCGTCTGACCAGCCATGTCGACGCGGTTGCTTCCGGACGTAGACGGCTATGACGACCTCGGAGATGTCGAAGGGGGGTGGGTGGACGTGTCGCGCATCGTCGTCTGCCTGTCCCCCCTTGGTGTACCGGAGAAGTCGGCGTGTGTGAGGAGGATGGCGAGCTTGGGCTTGTGCCTCTTGCCGTCGAAGTCCACGGCCGGCATCGAGTCGCTGATGAAGAAGATGAACCCCGTCGATGTCGAGGACGACGTGCTTCTCCTTGTTGAGGAAGACGTGCATCAGGTTCTTCTCCTTGTAGAACATGTCCGCGATGAACTCCTTGGGCGGCTGCATGACCGATCCGAACTCGAACTTCGGCGGATCTTTGTGCCGCCTTGGATCTGTGTGGCGGGCTCGGGGTTGTGCGTCTTGGCGATGTCCTTCGGGTCCACATGCGGGGCCGGCGCCGTGGCCATGGCGCCGTATGCCGGTGTGGCGGCACGCTTGCCGGTTGGTGGTTTGGTCATCGGCGTGGTCCTTGGCGGTAGCGGAGGAAGGCGGCCGTCAGCTCGGGGAGCGCTTTGAGGACGGCGACGGTGTCGGTCCGGTGGGCGCGGCAGATGGCCACGATGCAGACGATCGCGGCGCACACGATCCCCATGGCGATGAGCAGGGGCAGTACGAGCAGTACGGGGTCGAAGTTCACGGGTGGTCCTCTCGGTATCGGAAAAGGGGTCACGCGGTCCGGACGGGGGCGCGGTGGTTCGGGCGGCACGTTGGCGGAGGCATGGGTTAGCGGCGCAACCCCTCCCCGGTCTCTTCAGGGGGCTGGGTATGTCCGGGACAGGATCGCGGGGAGAGAAGTTCGCGTTGCGGGGCGGCATGGTGACGGAGGCGGGGGCTAGGTCCGCAACCCCTCCGATTCGGGCGGCTCCCGCTCTCTTGAATGGCGGGCCCGCTCATGCATAGAGACCTGTTGGTCTGGCTGTTCTCGCACAGTGAGGCCTAGGGGAGTTGGCCTGGCCTGCCGCATGGTGATTCCCTCGGGCGGCAGCGAGCCGGTCGTGATTTGGGCCCGAGCGAAGCCCACGGCAGGTCCGTGGAACGTCGTCTACGGGCTGGAGGTATCCAGCCTGGTGCGCCCCGGCCGCGCAGCAGCTCGAAATTGTGTGAGTGCCAGGACGGGCCCCGAATGGGGTCTTCTCCCTTTTCTCCTCGACGGAGGGGGCCGGGCGCTGGGCGCGCTGTCCGGTCGGCTGTTGCCTCGAGCTGCTCAGTGTCTGCCGCTCGTCCCGCTGCCGGAGTCGTCGCCGTACCCGGTCGCTCCTGGTCCTGCCCCTGGTCGCCCGGTTGCCCTGGACACGGGGGCTCACCGGCCCGCTTATGTCTTCCGGATGGCCGCGGCGCGCTCCGTGTGCCGGGTTCCGAGCTGTTTGAGCTTGCGGCGAGCCCGTTCGTCGAACGCCTCCGCCTCGGCGGCGCCGGCGAACCGCGGGCCCCGGAAGGGGCCCGGCCCGCGCCACCAGCGAAGCCCCCGTCAGGGGCTGCCTCCTTGCTGGCCAACGGCCGGCCCCTTGTTCTTCTGTGTGCTCCCGGCCTCTGCTGTGATCACCCGGGCCCCGGCAGGGGCCCGGCCCTGCCGCCCCTGCTGCGCCCGTCAGGGTGCAGCCCCCTTTGCTGGCCATCGGCCGGCCCCGTGTTGCTGCGCCCGTACGGTGTGTTCATGGCGGAGATGAGGCGTGTCACTGTGTTGCTGCCGGCTGAGGTGGTGGTGGGGCTCGAGAGGCTGTCCGGCGATGTGCCCGGGATTGTCGCGGGCATGGTGACGGAGCGCGTCGGGGCGGAGGTTGAGGTGGGCTGTGCCAGGCGGCGTCTGGTGAGGGAGGAGCTGGATCGCTACGGGGAAGAGCACGGGGCGTTCACCGAAGAGGAGTTGGACGCCGCCCGTGCCAGGATCCGGCAGGTGCTCGGGGGCGATTTCCGTGGCGCCGGACCGGCCGACCGCTGACACCCGTGCTATGGCGTTGCTGAGCGACGCGGGGGGCGCGGCTTCGGTGTTGTCATCCTGAGTGTGCTTCTGTGGTTGCTGGCTGCCGTTTGGCGCTCTTATCGAGGCATGCTGCGCGCTGCGGTGGTGTGGCCGGGGCGTGGTGTCGTGGGGCGCAGCGCTTGTTTTCTCCCCGGGGGCGGGGCGCTGCGTGGTGGTCGTCGCCTGGTGGGGCGGCCCGCTTCGCTCCCCGCCCCACCTTGCTGCGTGCCGGGCGCTTCGCTGCGCTGCGGCCCGGTCCGAGCGCTGCGCGCTCTCACGCACTGCGGAGGCTGGCAGTCGGGCACGGGGACGCTGCGCGTCCTGTGCCCTCGCTGCGCGCTGCCTGCCTCCTTGCCCTTGGGCGCTTTGCGCCTGCGGGGCTTGGGCGACTTCCACCGCGCAGTGCCCCGCCCCCGCGCCGCGCCCCTACCTCCTGCGCCGTGCCCTTGCCCCGGGAGCGGCTGGAGCCGTTCCCGGGGCGGGGTGTGGGTGGGGGGTGCCCCGGGTGGGGGGCACCCGGTTGGGGGTTAGTTGAGGGTGATGAGGCTGCCGACGGGGCGGCCTGCGTCGGGTGTCCAGCGGAAGCCGTGTTCGCCGTTGCGGGGCCAGCGGAGGTAGTGGCGGTTGCCGTAGGTGGTGTGGTGGCCGTGGGTATCGCGGATGCAGATCTTGGCGGTCTGGCCGCCGTCGAGGAAGCAGCCCCAGGTCACGTTGGCTTCGGCGGAGACTGCGGCGGATGCTTCGTCGGGGGTGACGCCGGTGAAGGTGCGTGATCCGGGGCGGCCGTCGAACAGGCGCAGGTGGGTGTGCCCGTCGGTGGTCTGGAAGAGCACGAGGCGTGTGAGACGGCGGCTTGCGAAGGCGACGTTGTCGCCCAGGGAGTGGTCGTGGTTGATCGGGTGTGCCTCCAGTCCGAGCAGGCCGAGCGAGGGCCCGACGGACACGGCAGCGTCGGGAAGCTGCTCCTCGTGCAGCGGTCCGATGGATCCGATCCGCAGGACGTTGGTTCCGCGTCCCGCTATCAGGCTGGTGGGGCAGCGCAGGACCAGGTGGGCGGAGAAGATGTCGAGGTTGCCGCTGGGTGCCACTGCCGTCGAGACGAATGTGCCGTCCGCTGCTGTGCGGAAGGCGACGTCTGCCCAGCCTGCCGACGGGGGCAGAACGGGTGTAGTGCGGGACTGCTCGTTCAGTACGCGGGCCTTACCGGTGACCGGGTGCGCGAGTCCGTTGATGACCGCGTTGCCGTTGCCGTAGGCGTAGCAGTCCGCGACGCGCCCGGTCCGGGAGCCTTCCCAGACCAGTTCCCTGCCGTTGAGCATCAGCCGCCCGTGTGCGGGGATGTGAGTGAGTGTGAGCTGTCCGTTCTGGCAGATCAGTGCCTCGCGGTCGGTCACCGGCAGGCTCCGGAGCCTGCCGTCGGCCACGGCGAAGTTCAGGCTCGCCGGAGAAGGCGAAGCGGAAGCTTCGTCGGCGAGGAAGAAGAACGCTCCGCTCGCCGCGACGGCCGCACGGCGGGTGCTGGCGAAGTCCAGCACCGGAACCGGCCGGGACGGCACATGCACCGCAGCCGTGTTCTTCACCGTCGCCCAGCTGATGTCGTAGACGTTCGTGAACGCCCCGCCTCCGAGCATGAGCGGAAACACCGTCAGCCGGATACCTCCGGCCACCTCCCGCACGACTTCCTCTGCCACCCGGTCAACCTCCCGCGCCATGAACGCAGATGCCTCATCCTGCGATGAAAAGATGCGCATACGGATCCCTCCGTCTGGGTGTGAGTTTTCGGTGTTGGGCGACTGCCACCGCCGACCAACAAGACAACTATATCCTATACGAATGACAAGCGGTGGGGATTTGCGAAGGGACAGAATGAGGCCCGTCAGCCACTCCCGGCCGAACTGAACGCGTACCACCTTGAACTGACAGCCTGAAACCCCGGACTATCAGCCCCGCAAGGGGCTCTCTCACCTTTCCAAAGCGCCCGGAACTGCATTCCTGGAAGGGTTGGAATTTCCTCTAATTACATGTGATTAACTGTCAGATTCAGGCATCCATAATGGATCGTTGGATGTCGGGACTGGGAATTATTCGACCGCCCGCTACGCCCCATCGGTGTGAATTCCGATCTCGGGATATTCGGCCGCAAGGCCGCCCGTGAATTCCACAAGCTTCCCGCCCGTATCGTGGAATTCTCGCGCACCAGAATAAAGAAAAGCGCTGCGCCCGGCAGGGCGCCCCGCCACCCTCGCGCACCATGCCGGGACACCCCGCCCCCGGTCCCCTCGTACCGCCGTACCGGTACCGTCACCCCACCCCGCCCCCCTCGGCCCCGACAGGGGCCCTCACACGCTGCCCGACACCCCGTCAACCCACCTAGCAGAGAGGGGATATGGGGCCAGAGCCCAGACTCTAGCCACGCCCTCACTACGAAACACCCCCCCCCCCCCCCCCCCCCCCCGGGGGCCCCCCCCCCCCCCCCCCCGGGGGGCGCGGCCGCGCCCGCCCCCCCGCCCCCAACCCCAACAAACTCAGCTCGGGCTGGG
>NZ_JBHXFA010000081.1:17549-33927 GCF_042724175.1 Streptomyces sp. NPDC127084 | reverse complement strand
CCCCGGCGCCTCTGGGGGGGCGGGGGGGGGGGCGGGTGGCGGGCGGGGGGATCCCGCCCCCCCCGGGGGCGCCCCCACGTTGGCGGCGGCGGCCGCCGCCTCGGCCTTGTTCGCCGCCGCGTTCGCCCGCGCGGCGTGAGCGGTGGCTTCGGCAGCGGCCGCCCGGGCGCGGGGCGCCGCCCCCCCCGCCCCCCCCCGGGAGGGCGCCCTCAGGCGCTGTAGATCCCCACCTCATGCAGGGAGTAGCCCCACTTGGTGCCGCGCTCCTGTCCCAGGACCCTTACATAGCGGGCGGTCGTCCCCGCGAACTGCGCCGTGTCCAGGCCCCCGTCACCCGCGGTCGTCGACCAGACGGACCGCCAGTCGTCACCGTTGTCGGAGACCTCGATGCGGTAGGCCTTGCCGTACGCGCGTTCCCATTCGAGGGTGACCCGCTTGACCAGGCTCGGTGCGCCGAGGTCGATACGAAGCCACTGGCCGTCACTCCAGTCGCTCGCCCAGCGGGTCTTCGCCTGGCCGTCCACGGCACGGTCTGGCGCGTAGCTGGTGAACAGGCTCCACTCGGACGAGCTCGCTGACGCGGATGAGCCCGCGGCGAGATTCACTCCCGCCTTGTGGCCCTCGGACGCCCCCCAGGTGCGCAGGTACGACTCTGCGCCCTTGAAGAGGTCGTCCAGCACATCCTGGCCGCCGACCTGCCGGATGTCCTCCAGCCAGTCCGGGACGAGGCCGTAGTGCGAGGCACCGTCGGTGTTGATGTCCCAGGTGCGGTCGCCGGTGGTCTGCTTGTCGATGACGGAACCGCCGTCGACGCTGCGGAAGGGGTAGCGCACGGGGTTGGAGGTGTCCGCGCCGCGTGGCCCCGGCCAGCCGCCCACGCCGTTCATGTCGGTGCCGTAGCCGTAGCCGACCCCGTACTTGTCACGCAGGGCCTTGGTGCGCCGGGCCTCCGCGACGAAGCCTTCGGAGCCGTTCATGTACTGGGTGATGAACCCGCCGAGACGGTAGACCCGCTCGGTCCAGCCGGCGTCCATCCAGCCGTGCGAGGAGATCAGACCGGGGTACGAGCCGGCCTCGGCGATGTCGAGCACCCGGCCCGCCGCCTTGACGCTCATATGGTCGATCTCGATCATCATCTTGCGCTGCATCATGCCCCGTACGGCGTACTCCCCGAGTTCGGTGAGACCGCGGGTGTTGCACCGCGCGTCCGCGGCGTACGACGGCACCTTCACACCGTCCGGCAGCCGCTTCTCCGCTTCGGCAGCCGGAGCGAGGCCGATGGGGTTGTCGTGCTGGGGGCCGGCGCACTGCTCCGTCTTCCAGAACGTGCCGGTCGACAGGAACTGGCCCACGTTGATGGCGGTGCCGAGGGTTCCGGAGTCGAACCGCACACCGCACAGCGCGTTGTCGAACTTGTGGCACAGGAACATGCTGCGGACACCGAGGTCGTGCAGCTCGTCCAGACCGCGGTCGATGTCCTGCCTGCTGCACTGCGCGATGTCGAGGATCATCTTGCAGCCGAACGGCTCGGAGGTCTCGACCCCCAGCACCACGGCCAGCTTGCCCTGCTCGATGACCTCGCGGGCCTGCGCGGAGTCGGTGACGATCCTGAACCAGCCCTTGCCCTGGCCGCCGTACATGGCGTCGATGAACGACTGCATCTCGTACGTCTTCCGTGCCTGGAGGCGGATGGACGTCATCTCGTCGCAGCCGCGGTCCTTGAAGAAGTAGACCGAGCAGATCACGCCGTTGGTGACGAGGTCGTTGACGAGCACCCGCTGGCCGCCGCGCCAGGCGCGTTCGACCCAGGCGTAGTAGTTCTGCTGGTGGGTCAGCGAGTCATGGGCGGGCCAGTCCTTGAACGTCGGCCAGCCGGTGGGGTCGTGCTTGCCGTCGCCGCCCTTGGTGATGAAGTCGAATACCGCGAGCGAGCCGTCGGGGTAGTGCTCGGGACAGTCCTTGAGAGCGTCGGCGACACCCTGCTCGGAGAAGGTCTTGCCGCAGATGAGTCGCCCGCCGAAGGCCTCATTGGACATCAGGTGGTCATGCGCGTCCACGAAGCCGCGCACCCGGCCCTGGGCGTCGGTGCCCTTGAAGGGTTCGCCGGTGACGTTGATCTGGGAGTCAGGGGCGGGCCGTGCGGCCGGTTCCCACCATCCGGACTGTGCGGAGGAGGCCGGGGCCGTGCCGAAGACCATGGCCATCATGGTGAGAAGTAACGAAAGGATCGCCAGTGGGCTGCGCCGGCGCTGTGGGGGTCGCGTCATGGTCATCACCCATGCCTTTTGGTGTCAGCACGTGTCAGTGCGGCCCATGAACCGGTCCCCGCCCCGGCTCGGAGCGTGGGTTGTCATGGACCGTGCAAGCGGTGCCCCGAGAATCGCGACTCCTCCCTGAGGAGTCAAGAGTCCGGGACGGATGACCTGATGGACGCGACTCGTGCCCGAGCGTCGGGTGGCAATGGGTGGCGACGGGTGGACGCGGGGTGACGTCTGGGGGAGACAAGGTGTCGATTTCGGCCGTTTCGCACATATATCGACGGAAATCAGCACAATGGATGAGCGACGGGTGTCCCTGGTGGGGCGTGTCGTCACGGCGTCCTCGTGGGAGGCCAGGGAAGGGAGTCAGCTGGTGCCATCGGTTCGGCCCGGGGAGGAACAGGCTCCCGGTGCGCTCCGGTCCGAGCCGGGGACGCTGCTGGAGCATGTCTCCGTGGCCGTCTTCGGTATCGGTGCGGACGACGAGATCTGCTTCTGGGGGCCGGGTGCCCAGGACCTGTTCGGATACGACGCGGCGACGGCACTGACCCGGCCGGCCGCGCTGCTCTTCCCCGCCGGCCCCGACGAGGTCGTCGGCGTTGTGTCCGACGGCGACGGCGGCCGCGAGGCGGGCCGGCGCACGGCCGCCCTGCTGGCCGAACGCGGTCGCACGGGCTACTGGCGGGGGCGGCTGCCGGTGCGCCACCGGGACGGAACGGTCTTCAGCTGTGGTTTCCGGGTCTTCCCCGTGGCGGGCTCATCGGGGCGCTCGGTCGTCCTGGGCCTGTCCAGCCCCAGCGCGGAGCTGGACCGGGTCAAGGACAACCTGGCCTTTCTCGACGCACTCTTCGAGACCTGCCCCATCGGTCTGGTGATGCTCGACGAGCAGTTTCGCTACATCCATCTCAACCAGGCGCTCGCCGAAATGGACGGCCTCTCGATCGAGGAGCACATCGGGCGCCGGATGGGAGAGGTCATGATCACCTCGGATGACGGCGAGTACGAGCGGATGCTCCACGCCGTCGCCGCTGAGCGGCGTCCGGTCCTGGGCGCGCTGGTAGCGCTGCGTACCCCCGCATTCCCGGACCGCGACCAGGTCAGATCCGTGAGCTTCTTCCCCCTCAGCGGGGCCGTCGGCACCCGCTCGGGCCTCGGCGGACTGATGACGGACGTGACCGACCGGGAACGGGCCATCAGGGAGGCCAGCGCCAGCCGCAGGCGCCTCGGGCTCCTCGACCGCGCCGCCGCCCGGATCGGCACCACACTGGACCTGGACGTCACCGCCCAGGAGCTGGTTGACGTGGCCGTCCCCGAATTCGCCGACGCCGCCGTCGTGGAGATCGTGGAGTGGATGGACGAGAGCCTGCCCTTCCTCCCCGAATGGCCGCTCACCACCTGCCGGCTCGCTTCCGGGACCGTGCTGCCACCGCCGGCCACCGAGGCGGTGGGCGGGCTGGACTGCGTCACCTACCCGCCCGGTTCCGCCATCCACGCGATGATGTCCACCGGCCGCCCGCTCTGCGTTCCCGTCAACGACGAGTTCATGGCCCGGACCGTCGTACACGAGCAACGCGCGCGACTGCTGCGGCAGAGCGGTCTGGAACACATCCTCATCGCCCCGCTGGTCGCCCGGGGCGCGGTCCAGGGCCTCGCCATGTTCGGGCGCTCCGCGGCCCGGCCGGCCTTCACCGACGACGACCTCAGCCTCTCCGCCGAACTCGCGTCCAGAGCCGCGATCTGCCTGGACAACGCGCGCCTCTACGGTCAGGTGCAGGAGATCGCGCTCACTCTCCAGCGGGCGCTGCTCCCCAGTGCGCTGGCCGTCAGCCCGCATGTCGAAGTCGCCCATCGTTATGTACCGGGCAGCCGTATCACCGAGGTCGGCGGCGACTGGTACGACGTGATCGGTCTGCCCGGCGGGCGGGTCGCCCTGGTCGTCGGCGACGTCATGGGCCACGGGGTGCCGGCTGCCGCGGCCATGGGGCGGCTGCACATCAGTGCCAGGGCGCTGGCCAGGCACAAGCAGGAGCCGGACCAACTGCTCGCCGAGCTCGATATCTGCGCCCAGGACGCGGGTATCGAGCTGGCGACCTGCCTCTACATCGTGTACGACCCGGCGACCGGCCGGGCCAGGATCGCCAACGCAGGCCACCCGCCGCCCCTCGTCCTGCATCCGGACGGCACGGTCGACGCCGTCGGCGAGGTCCTGGGTGTGCCCCTCGGGGTCGGCGGCCACCCCTTCGCGACGACCGAGATCGAGCTTCCGGACCGCGCTGTCATCGCCCTCTACACGGACGGCCTTGTCGAGGCCCGCGGCCGGGACATCGAGGACGGCCTGGCCATGGTGAGCGCCGAACTGCGCGGGGCGTCAGGTCTGTTGGAGGACACCGTCGAACGGATCCTCGCCCGACTGCTGCCGGAGCCACCGCGCGATGACACGGTGCTGGTGCTCGCCCGGGTCCGCAGGATCTGAGGTGCTCGCGGCCGCCGGCTGCCGGCCGGTCAGTCCCGTCCGAGCCAGAGGTCGGGGCCGAACACCTCGTAGTGGATCGACCCGGCCGGCACGCCGCGCCGCAGCAGATCGCCGCGGAACGCGCGCATGAAGGGAAGCGGCCCGCACATGAAGGCGGTCACCCCGTCCGGCAGGTCGAGGGCATCGGCGTCAGCACGGCCGATCAGAGCCCCGTCCGGAAGATCGGCGGAGGAACTGTCGGCGGTTTCGTACCAGAGCCGCAGCGTCGCCCCGGGAAGACGATCCACCAGCGCCCGCAGTTCCTCGCGATGGGCGTGGTCCGCCGGACTGCGGTCGGCGTGGACGACCGCCACCGGACGCGCTGAGCCGGTGCCGGCGAGCTGGTCGAGCATGGACAGCATCGGGGTGCAGCCGATCCCGGCGGAGGCCAGCAGCAGCGGGCCGTCACCCGGGGGGAGGACCAGGTCGCCGAAGGGGGCGGAGACGGTGAGCACATCGCCCGGACGTGCGTGTGCGTGCAGCCAGGACGACACCTCGCCGTCCGGCGCGTCACCGTCCGCCACGCGCTTGACGGTGATCCGCCAGTGCGGGCGGCCGGGCGCGGAGGACAGGCTGTACTGACGGATCTGCCGTGCACCGTCGGGGAGTTCGACCTGCACGCTGATGTACTGGCCGGGTCGGAACGGAGCGGTGGGGCCGCCGTCGGCGGGGCGCAGTGTCAGTGAGACGGCGTCCCGCGCCTCCGAGCGGCGTTCGGCGACCACCATCCGCCGCCAGACCTCGCCCTCGGCCACCCGCGCCTCGCGGTAGAGGCGTGCCTCGACGGCGATGAGGGCGTTGGCCATCAGCCAGTACACCTCGTCCCATGCCTCGGCCACCTCCGCTGTGACGGTGTCCTCTCCGAGCACCTCGACTATCGCCGCGAAGAGATGCCGGTGGACGAGCTTGTACTGCTCGGAGGTGACGCCCAGTGAGGCGTGCTTGTGGGCGATTCTCAGCAGCAGGGCGTCCGGCCGGTCTCCGGGCCGTTCGATCAGCATGCCGGCGAACCCGGCGATCGAGCCGGCGAGCGCCTGCCGCTGCGCCCCGTTCGCCTGGTTGCCCCGGTTGAACAGGTCGCGCAGCAGGACGGGGTGCTCCTCGAAGAGCCTGCGGTAGAAGACCTCGGTCACCTCGCTGATGGCGGCGCCCACGATGGGCAGAGTGGCGCGGATGACGGGGGCGGAACGGGCGGACAGCATGGAGGCTCCAAATTAGTAGATGATCTTCGCATTTAAAGGCGTGGGGAGGGTGGATGGAGGAGGGTTGGGGTGGTGGAGGGCCGGGGGGCCGGAGTCAGGCCTGCGGGCGTCCCGTCAGTGCGACCAGTACCGGTCCGGTGGGCGGGGCCACGAGGTCGTTGACGGTGAGGGGGTCGAGTGTGCTGTAGAAGGCTTCCTGGGCGTCGCGCAGAGCGTGCCGGAGTCGGCAGGCCCCGCGGAGCGGGCAGGGCGGATCGCCCTCGCAGGCCACGACTTCCTCCTCGCCCTCCAGGTCGCGGACCAGCCGGCCGACCGAGGTCTGGCGCCCGGCTTCGGTGAGTGCGAGCCCGCCGCCGCGCCCGCGCCGCGCCTCCACCACGCCGAGGTGCTGGAGTCGCGCGATGGCCTTCGCCATGTGGGTGTACGGCACGTCCACGGCGTCCGCTACCTCGCGCGTGGTGAGCGGTTCGCCGGTCTTCCTGACCGCGAGGCGCATCACGGCGCGGAGCGCCAGGTCGGTGAACTTCGTGAGCCGCATGGCAGGACCGTAGCAAATAAGCATTTGATATTCCTATTTAAACGGCGGTTGGGGCGAGGTGAGCTCCGTCTCACTCCTGGCCTGGCCTGGTCGCGGTCGCGGTGCCGGCGGGACCGCCGTACACAGGAATCAGGAGGTGCGCGCCATGAGCGAACAGAGTCGCGGAGTGGCCCCCCGGCGGCTGGAGGAAGCCCAGCTGCTCAGGGAGCTGGAAGCGGTCCACCGGACACGCCACGAAACCTTGCTGCACGGATCCGACGACGCCCTGGCCACCCACACGCTCCGGATGAAGGAGCTGGAGGGCGAGTATCTGCGGCGGCATCCTGACCGCGCCCCGGTGGCAGGCCGTACTCGGGCGGGCGCGCGCGCCCGTGAAGACTGCAAATAATCCTGAGGGATTACACAGGAACGGAGCCCTGGACTTCGCTCAGGCTGCGTGGTGACATGCATGCGTCAAGTCTGCTGCTTGTTGGCTGCCTTCGGACGGACATCTCAGCGGCCCATTGCGTTCCGCCCGTTCCTCCCGTTCCGCCGAGCGTGCCCCACGCCGTGCCGGCCGCACGGTATCCCCACACCTCGCACCATGACTCCATCAGGAGGGTGAACGATGAGACTTGCCCCCACGCTCAAGCGCTTACCGATGGCGCTGGCCGCCGGCGCGGCGCTCGCCGGTATCGCCGCGGCGCCCGCCGCCGCCGCCACGACCCCGCTGACCTTCGCCTGCCAGGCGACCCCGCCCGTCGGCGGGGCCCAGACCTTCGAGGTCGCCAGTGGCGTCCACGCCACAGCGCCGGCGTCGGTCACCGCCGGCAGCACCTTCCGGGTGTCACTGGCGCCCACCACCATGACGGTCCCCGGCTCGGTCAGCGGGTACACGGTCAAGAACATCAGCAACATCAAGCTCAGCATGCCGGTCCCCGCCAACTCCACCCTGGTGGGCCAGTCCCTGTCGGGCGGCTCCGGTCTCGGCTCGGGCACACCGAGCGTCTCCGCCAGCGGCGGCACCGTCACCATGACCGTGCCCGGACCGATCAACGGCGGTGCCACCTTCACACTGCCCACGGTCAACCTGGACCTGAAGGCCGGGGCGGCTGGTAGCAGCATCACGACACAACTCGCCGGCAGCAGCTACTCGAGCCCAGGGCTCACCTTCACCGCCAAGGTGCCGATCATCTTCGTCACCGTCAACGTGCCGACAGCCTGCTACCCGTCACCCAACCCGGTGCTGAGCACCACGGCAGTCGGCTGACCGAGCCCGGCCACCGCCCACATTCCCGCTCACCGCACGAAGCCGGTGGGGCGCCGACCACGGCGCCCCACCGGTCACATCGTCGGTGCTGCTTCGGCGACCTCAGTGCCTGCTCCTCTTGCGGATGTGGTCGGCCGCCTTCTCCGCCATCTCCTGGGCCTTGCCGAGCAACTGCTCGCCGCGTCCCTCCCGCTGCATGGAGCGGTCGTGCATGGTCTTGCCGAGAGTCTCCTTGAACTTGCCCTTGATCTGCTTCGTCTTCCCCTTGTGCATGGGATCGCCGTCCTCTCGGGCTCATTGAGGGTCGGTCCAGCGGGACCCAGCCCCTGTTCACCGTGCGTCAGAGCGATGGGCGCCGCAACCCGCGAGCCCACGGGCCCTCCGGATACCCGTGAGCACCCCCGGAA
This sequence comes from Streptomyces sp. NPDC127084, assembly GCF_042724175.1. Classification (NCBI taxonomy): domain Bacteria; kingdom Bacillati; phylum Actinomycetota; class Actinomycetes; order Kitasatosporales; family Streptomycetaceae; genus Streptomyces; species Streptomyces sp. NPDC127084. Next base: position 25,761 of record NZ_JBHXFA010000081.1, on the reverse strand, counting down.
AACCTGTCCCTTCCGCCCGTGGGCATGGTGTCCGGCGTCGCCGGACAGGTGAGAGCCGCTGTCCGGACCACGCCGCGCGCAGGCGTTCCCTCGTTCTCCGCGTGGCAGCGAATAGCGTGGTCTGGTTGTAGTCACGGATCATGCGGCGAAATGGGGTTGGCGAGTCGTGTCGACGTCAAGTCATACGGTGTCCGGCGCTCCGTGTTGGGTCAGTCTCATGGCGCGCGATCTGCATGCCGCGCAGCACTTCTACGGCGCCGTATTCGGCTGGGAGTTCCGGCCCACCAGGCTCGGGGAGGAGTTCTCCGTCGCGTTCCTCGGGGGAGCGCCGGTCGCCGGGATCGGTGCTCTCGCCCGCAGTCTGGCGGTGGCCGTCGAGTGGGTCCCGTACTTCGCCGTCGACGACGCGGACGTGACCGCGGCCCGTATCAGCGAGCGCAGCGCCACGGTCGCCGTCGGCCCGATCAGCTTCGGTACCGGCCGGGCCGCGCTCGCCGCCGATCGCGACGGCGCCGTGTTCGGCTTCTGGGAGGGCAAGGTGATCCCGGACTGGACCGTGGGGCGCAGCCGCGCCCCTGCCTGGCTGGAGCTGCGTACCAGGGATGCCTTCGAGGCTGCGATCTTCTACGCCGAGGTCTTCGACTGGGGAAACGAAAGTCCCGGCGGCGTCCAGGTGTCCTACGAGGACGAGCATGTCGTGCTCCGTCACGGGTCGGACAAGGTCGCGCGCCTGACCGGCGGCGCGGTCGAGGCGGCGCCTGATCCGCGGATCCGGCCGCGCTGGCACGTGTACTTCTACGTGCCCGACATCGACGCCGCCATCGACGCGGCCACCCGGCTCGGGGGCGGCGCCGTCACGGAGCCCGAGAACGAAGATGAAGGGATCGTAGGGGTTGAAGCAGGGATCGACGCGGCTGAAGGCGGCGAGGGCGAAATGGGTGCCCGGCCCTTGCCCGGTCCCGGGCAGCGCCCCGAAAGCGGTCGGGTTGTCGCCCGGCGCGTCATGCTCCGCGACCCGGACGGCGGGCTCTTCACGGTCACCACACGCGGACCCGCGTAGTCGCACTCTGTGATGGTCTCTGTGTGTGACCGGCTTGGTTTGCCCATACGAGCGCCTTGGATAGGGTGATCTAGGGAGATCCGGATATTACCGGCAATGTCAGCCATGTCCGCTGTATGGGCCGGCGGAGTGACCGTAAGGCCGGGGACCGCGAGTCCGGCGAGGGCCCGCCGTCCCCGGAGTGAGGTCGTTGCGTGGACACAGACGAGCACGCGGGGAACGTGCCGGACCAGCCCGTCACGGCGGTCGGCTACGCGGGCGTGCTCCGGGATCTCCTGCCGGTCGCCCTCTGGAAGACCGACACGAAGGGCGTCCTCGTCGAATGGTCGCTCGCCGCCCAGGAACTGCTGGGCTACACCGCGGAGCAACTGCTGGGCCGCAACGGCGTCCCCATCCTGGTGCCGGAGGCCAACTGGGAACTGGCCGAACGGCTGATCGAGAAGGTCATCGCGGGAGAGACCATCGTCGGGGCTCTCCCCGTACGGCACCGCGACGGGCGCATCGTGCCCATGGAGATGTGGATCTGCCCGTCCCCCACCCCGGGCGGCGCCATGGGCGTTCTGGTCGTCGCCGTGGAGACCTCGGCCATCCTGAGGATGCGGGACGCGCTGGCGGCGATGGAGGGACTCTTCACACAGTCACCCATCGGGCTGGCCATGCTCGATCCCGATCTGCGCTACCTACGGGTCAATGACGCCCTCGCCCGGATGAACGGCGTCCCCGCCGCCGGGCATCTGGGCAAGCGCCCGTCCGACGTGGCGCCGGGCGCCGTGACCCGGGCCCTCGAACGCGTGATGCGACAGGCACTCGCCAGCGGTGTGCCCGTCGTGGACGTGCGCGGCACGGGCCGCACCCGCGCCGACCCCGAGCACGACCGCACCTGGTCCTGCTCCTGTGCACCCCTGCTCGACACCGGTGGCCAGGGGCTCGGACTGATCGCCTCCCTGATCGACATCACCGAAGGGCAGCGTGCCCAGGCCGAGGCCGAGCAGGCGCGTCGGCGGTTCGCGCTGCTGGCCGAGGCGGGTACGCGCGTCGGGACCACACTGGACCTGCGGCAGACCGCCGATGAAGTGGTGCGACTGCTCGTACCGCAGGTGTCCGACTCCGCGGACGTGCAGCTGTTCGAGGAGATCATCGATCCCGACGAGGCCGCTTCCTCCAGCCACGGCGTGCTGCGCAGGGTCGCCGTGACCTTCCCCGACTCGGAGGCCCCCACGGCGAAGCTGGTCGTGGGGATGACCTTCCAGGTCCCCGCCGGCACGGTGTACGAACAGGTCATCGCCGAGGGACGTTCGATGAACCTGTTCCAGTCCGACCTCCCGGCCCTGATGCCCGGCCCGCAGGCCGAACGGCTGCGTACCTACTTCGGCGACCGGATGTGCTGCGCCCGGCTGGTCCCGCTGGTGGCACGTGGCAGGGTGCTCGGGGCGGTCGTGCTGACCCGTACCCGCGACCGCGAGCCGTTCGACGACCAGGACTGCGTGCTCATCGACGAACTGGTCGCCCGGGCGGCGCTGAGTATCGACAACGCCCGCATGTACACCGCCCAGCGGGCGGCCTCGCTCGCCCTGCGGCGCAGCCTGACGCACAGTTCACTGCCCCGGGTGACCGGTCTGGAACTCGCCGGGCGCTATCTGCCGGCGAGCGACCAGGCCGTGGGCGGTGACTGGTTCGACGCCTTTGCCCTGCCCGACGGCAGTACCGGCCTCGTCATCGGCGATGTCATGGGCCACGGTGTCCACTCGGCGGCGGTGATGGGCCAACTGCGCACGGCGGTACGCACACTGGCCCGCCATGGCTTCCCCCCGGACCGCATCCTGAGCTCGCTGGACGCCGCCGTGGCCGAACTCGGCGAGCACGAGATGGCGACCTGCGTCTACGCCGTCCACGACCCGGTGGCCGGCAGCTGTGAGATCGCCAGAGCCGGCCATCCACCGCCCGCGGTCGTCGACCCCCTGGGAGCGGTCACCTTCCTCGACGGTCCACCGGGAGTGCCCCTGGGTACCTGCGCACCCGGCTTCCAGACCGAGCGGGTCGCCCTTCCGCCCGGAAGCCTGCTGGTCCTCTACACCGACGGCCTGATCGAGACCCGGGACAGAGACCTCGACCAGGGCATGCGTGAACTCGCCGGTGCGCTGCGGCAGCTCGACCACCCGCTGGACGAGATCAGCGACCGGATCCTCGACCAGCTGCTGACCTCCGAGGTCCAGGACGACGTGGCCCTGCTCCTCGCGCGCGCCCTGCCGCGCACGACTCCGTGAAGACACCGCCCCCCACCCTCATACTCAGACTTCCGGCGTCCCCCGTCGTCTTGCGTCCGCTTCCGGCGACGACTTCCACAGGCGCCCACGGCCATCGAACAGGGTTTCCGTGAGGAGATCGGCCGCGTCCGCGCGGAACACGGTCGCCCCCCTGGCCACCAGCCGGTCGCGGTCAGGACCGTCTCCTGCCAGCCGGCCGACCGCCGCCACCAACCCGGCCGCGTCCCGGGCCCGCACCGACAGTCCCGCCGCCGCCATCCGCCGTACGCCCTCGGCGCCATGCCCGGGGATGGGACGGTAGCCGACCACCGGAACTCCCGCCGCCAGAGCCTGCACCGCCGTCTGCCCCGCCGCGTTGTCGACCAGTACCCGGGCGGACACCATCAGCGGCGCCATATCCGGCACCCAGCCCAGCGCGAGCGCACCGTGGAACCCGGAAGCCCGCCGCAGCAGCGCGCCGTCACGGCCGCACAGCAGCACCGGCAGCACACCGTGGTCCGCCAGCGAGCGGACCGTACCGGTGAGCGCCGAGCCCGCACCCCACGCTCCGGCGGACACCATGACCGCCGGGCGGCCCGCGCCGTACCGCGCGAAGACCGATGCCCAACCGGATGCGGACGAGACAGACCTGGCAGCGGCCCGGAATTCCGGTGCCACGACCGGGCCCGAGACCACGGCGAGCCGTCCGGTCGCGTCGCGGACCGCTGCAGCGACCTCGTCCGTGACGCAGATATGGAGGTCATTGCCAGGGTGCAGCCAGCCGCGGTGCGCCGCGAAGTCGGTGATGAACACGGCGGCCGGTACGGACAGAGCGCCGCGCTCACGCAGCCGCCCGGTCACCTGACCGGCCAGATGGAAGGTGGACACCACCGCGTCAGGGTGCCAGCGGCCGGCCAGCGCCAGCAGCGCCCGCTCGGCCGTCCTGGCCAGCGGGGTGCTGCTCGGCGCGGTGCCACCGTGCCCCGGTGACAGGAACAGCGCGTAGACGCCCGCGTACAGCCACTGGGCACGGCGGACCATCACCCGGTAGGTGCGGCGCAGGGCGGGCCCCGCCCCCGGGGGCAGCAGCGTCAGGACATCCCGGACGAGCACATCGTCGCCCCGCGCGCGCAGCCGCCGGGACAGTTCGGCGGCCACGGTGTCATGGCCCGCGCCCATGCTCGCGCTGAGCACCAGGAACCGCCGTCTGGCCATGACCCTCCCGAGCACGCCACGAAGGGAACGGTCCGCGCCTGCGGCGGCGCCCACCGCCCAGAGGCTGAATGCCTTGCCGGGGCGGTGGCGAATCGGCCCGTTCGGGTGGCTCGCCAGGTGCGCCGCCCTCTGTGGCCGGACCGTTCGGCTTCTCAGCACGGAAGCTGGCAGGGATTGGTGAGTCACACAGAACCGGAGGACGGACGATGCCCGACACAGCGCCCGGCGTGTCCCCGCACGCCACGCGACACGGCGCGGGACGACCGGTGGCGCTCATCACCGGTGCGTCATCGGGTATCGGCGAGGCGACCGCCGAACTGCTCGGTGCCGAGGACCGGTGGCTGCTGCTGCTCAACGGCCGCGACGAGGAGCGCCTGGCCGCGGTCGCACACCGCACCGGCGGGATCGCGCTGCCCGCCGACCTCTCCGCGCCCTCCGGCCATGAGCGTCTCGTGCGTGAGGCACTGGAGTGCGCGGGGCGGGTGGATGCCCTGGTCGCTGGTGCGGGCATCGGCTGGGCCGGCCCCCTGGTGGAGATGCCGGCCGATGCCGTGGACCGGCTGCTCACGGTCAATCTGACCGCCGTCGTGCATCTGGTGCGTCTGCTGCTGCCTCATATGGTCGACCGCGGCTCGGGGCGGATCGTGCTCGTCGGCTCCATGGCGGGCTCCGTCGGTGTCGCCAACGAGGCGGTCTACGCAGCCACCAAGGGAGCGCTCCAGAGCTTCGCGGACAGTCTGCGATACGAGCTCGCCGACACCCGGATCAAGGTGGGCCTGGTGTCACCGGGCGCCGTCGACACCCCGTTCTTCGCACACAGAGGAGCCCCCTACCACCGTGAGCGGCCCCGCCCAGTGTCCGCCGAACGGGTCGCGAGGGCGGTGCGGTGCTCCCTCGTCCGGGGTCGTGAGGACATCTTCGTACCGGGCTGGCTCGGGCTGCCGTCCAGGCTGCACGGCGTCGCTCCCGGTGTCTTCCGAGCACTTGCCAAGCGCGTCGGCTGAGCCGGGACCGCCGCCCATGACCACGCTATCGGTCGCGCTGGCGCTGCTCGCCGCGCTCGGCAACGCGGCGGCGTCCGTGCTCCAGCGCCGGGCCGCCGCCCGGGAGCGCGATCTGCCCGACGAGGCGCGATGGTCCTGGCTGCGCCGCCTTGTGCACCGCCCGGTGTGGTTGTGGGGTCTCGGCGCACTGCTCGTCTCGGGGCTGTGCCAGGCGGCGGCCCTGGCCACCGGGCCGCTCGCGGTCGTCCAGCCCGTCATGACCACCGAGCTGCTGTTCACGCTGGTCATCGGGGCCGCCGTGTTCCGGGTGCGGCCCGACCACCGCACCCGGTGGGCGTTCCTGGCGCTGGCGGCCGGGCTCGCCGCGTTTCTCGCGCTGACCGGGCCCTCCGGCGGGCTGGCCACGGTGCCGGGGACGCGGTGGCTGTGGACGGGGGTGTCGGCGGGTGCGGCTGTGGCCCTGCTGATGGCCGTCGGCAAGGCCCTCGGCCCGGCCCCGCGCGCGGCCGTGTTCGGCACCGCCACCGCGATCGGGTTCTCCTGTACGGCCGCCCTCGTCAAGGACACGACCGGCCGGCTCGCCCAGGGACTCACCACCGCGGTCACCAGCTGGCAGCCCTACGCGGCCCTGGCTGTCGGACTGGGCAGCTTCCTGCTGCTGCAACTGACCCTGAGAGCGGGCACACTCGTCGCCTCGCAGCCGGCGCTGACCCTGGGGGACGCGTTTCTCAGCGTGGTCCTCGGCGTGCTGCTGTTCGACGAGCAGGTCGAGCTCGGCACGCGGATCATCCCCGAACTGACAGCCCTGGCCGTCCTGGTGGCGGCCAGCGTGTATCTGGCGGGTTCACCGCTGATCTCGGGCCGTGGCGGTAAGGAGGAGTCGTCGTGGTGAGGCCGGGGCACCGCCCGGGGCCGCCGGCACACTCCGCGGCTGCCTTCGCCGCGCTGGCGGTGGCCGCGTGGCATATCGGCCCCGCCGCGACCTGGCTCCCACCGGTTCGCGCGGCACTCGGGGCGGTACGCCCCTTCGTACCCGGAGCCGGACCGGTCGTCGGGCTCGACGGCCGCGGGCACCCCGGCCGGGTGGCCCTGACCTTCGACGACGGACCCGACCCCGCCACCACCCCGTACTTCCTGCTGGCCCTCGAACAGCTCGCGGTACACGCCACCTTCTTCGTCCTCGGCGAGCGGCTGGCTCGGCACCCCGGCCTCGGGCAGCGGATCGCGGCCGAAGGACACGAACTCGCGGTCCACGGCTGGCGGCACGGCAGACCCTGGACACCCCGACCCGGCCGCGACGCCCGGGACGTGCTGCGCACCGCCACGCTGGTACGGCGCGTCTCCGGCACGTATCCGCGCTGGTACCGGCCGCCCTACGGAATCCTCACCGGCGGTCGGCTCACCGCCGCCCGGCGGGCCGGACTCTCGACGGTCCTCTGGTCCGACTGGGGACGCGACTGGACGGCCCAGGCCACCGCCGAGAGCGTCTTCGCCGAAGCGACCCAGGGGCTTCGCGGCGGAGCGACCGTGCTGCTGCACGACACCGACGCCTGCGGCGCCCCGGGTTGCTGGCGCGCTGCCCTGGGCGCGCTTCCCGCTCTAGTCGCGGCATGCCGGAACCGCGGCCTGACGGTCGGTCGGCTCGCGGAGCACGGCCTGCCGGCGGAAGTCAACCGGGACGCTGGCACACTGGCTCTGTGACGCTCACCCCCCGCGCCCCGGAAGCCATCACACCCCAAGAGATCGACCCGGACCCGCCCGGCGACACCGCCCGACCACTGCTCACCCAGTCATGGCTCGACCTCGCCTTCCTCCACTGGGCCGCGGACCCGGACGAGGTGGCACGGCTGCTGCCCGCCGGCACCGTCCCCGACACACTGGACGGCGTCACCTACGTCGGGCTCGTCGCCTTCCGTATGCACCGCGTGGGGTGGTTCCGGCTCCCGGGCATCCCGTATCTCGGCACCTTCCCGGAGACCAACGTCCGGCTGTACTCGGTTGACCGGCACGGCCGCCGCGGTGTGGTCTTCCGCTCGCTCGACGCCTCACGGCTGATCCCGGTGGCGGTGGCCCGTGCGGCCTTCCGGCTGCCGTACCTGTGGTCCCGGATGGCCGTCGAACGCGACGGCGACGTCCTCACGTACACCAGCGCGCGGCGCTGGCCCGGTCCGCGCGGGGCGCGCAGCCGGATCGGGATACGGGTCGGGGAGCGCGTCGACGAGCCGAACAGGCTGGAGCACTTCCTCACGGCACGCTGGGGCATGCACAACGCCTTCTTCGACAGGCCTGTGTACCTCCCGAACACCCACCCGCGCTGGCCCCTGCACCGCGCCGAACTGCTTGCCTGCGAAGAGGACCTGATACAGGCCGCGGGCCTGTCGGCACCCACCGGCGCGCCGGTGAGCGTGCTGTACTCCCCAGGGGTGCCGGTTCGCTTCGGCCGCCCGGCCAGGCCCGCGGGTATCCCCACTCCTTGAGGCGCACCCCGGTGGGGCGCCCGCACCGGCCGTGTCCGCTCGGCTACGGTGATCCACCGGAAGGTGTACGTCGGCGCGGCAGGGCCCGCCGAGGCCGCCGCGCTCTGTCTGTCGCCATGTGAGCGAGGTCGGCCGGTGCACGGCAGAAGCCGAATGCCCCCGGCCGCGGGTGGGGTAATACGGCCCCGGTGGCCCCGGGGCCCGGTACGAACC
>NZ_JBHXFA010000081.1:0-17539 GCF_042724175.1 Streptomyces sp. NPDC127084 | reverse complement strand
CCCCGCCGGGGGGGCGTGGCCGCCCGACCCTCCTGCATACACACCACCGGCCCTCCCCCCAACCCCCCCCCGCCCCCTTCCCCCCTATTCCGGCCCTGTTCCCCAGGAGCCCGTTTCCTCCCCGGCCCGCTGGCCGGGGTATCCACGGAGGCGTCATGACCGCTCCCGAACCCGAGCCCGGTTCGGCGTCCCCACTGAGGGGCAGTACGGCGGCCACCGCCGCCCGGGCCGGTGACACCGCCGCCGCCCGGCTCAAGGAACGGATCTACGCGACCCTGACCCTCACCGCCGTCGTGGTGGCGCTCGCAGAGACCGCGGTACCCGACCACCTCGAAGCCGCACTCACCGTGGCCGTCACGGCGCTCGGGGTCTGGCTGGCCACCGTGGTCGCCGACGAGCAGGCGCACCGGGCTGTGACGAAGCGCGGCGCGAGCCGCCTCGAACTGCGCACCACGCTCTATGTGTCCGCGCCGCTGCTGCTCACCGCCGTGGGTCCGCTGGTGCTGATCGGGGCATCCGCTCTCGGTGCACTGGGCCTGGTGCCGGCGCTGCTGATGAGCGCCGCAGTGGAGGTCGGCACCCTGTTCTTCTGGGGCTGGCGTACCGGACTGCGGATGGGCAACGGGCCGCTGAACGCGATGATCTCGGGGCTGATCGACATGGGCATCGGTGTGGCGGTCATCGCTGTGAAGCTGGTCGCCGGCCATTGAGCCTTGGTGGTCCGGGGATCGGCCGCGAGAGGTTCCCGCGTCCCGTTCCGGGTCTGCTGTGCGAGGGCTGATGCCTTCCTCGTAAGCTGACCTGCCATGGACAACAGGGGGAGTGGCAGACGGCTCGTCGACGGCCGGTTCGAGCTGCTCGGCAGGCTTGGCAGCGGCGGCATGGGCAATGTGTGGCGGGCCCGCGACATCATGTTGCACCGCGAGGTCGCGCTGAAGGAGGTACGCCCTCCGGACGCCGCCGTCCAGGACACGGATCCCGCCCGGGCGCAGATGCTCAGCGCGCGCGTGCTGCGTGAGGCCCAGGCGCTCGCCCGGATCGCCCATCCGCATGTGGTCACGATCTACCACATCGTCAACAGCGCGGCCAGCGCGCAGGACGTCGAGGCCCGGTCCGGCGATGCCTACCCGTGGATCGTGATGGAGCTGGTCCGCGGCGAGTCACTGCACGAACGGCTCACCCGGGGCCCGTTGGGCTTTCCCGAGGCACTGCGAGTCGGCCAGGGCGTGCTGTCCGCTCTGCGAGCCGCCCACGCGGAGGGCATCCAGCACCGGGATGTGAAGCCGGCTAACGTGCTGCTCCGCCCCGACGGCAGTCCCGTGCTCACGGACTTCGGTATCGCGGCGCTGCGCGAGTCGACCAGCCTGACCGCCACGGGCGATCTCATCGGGTCTCCCGAGTACATCGCCCCCGAGCGCATCCGCGGTGAAGAGGGCAACCCTGCATCCGACCTGTGGTCGCTCGGCATGCTGCTCTACGTCGCCCTTGAGGGCAGCCACCCGTTGCGCCGCGAGACCAGCCTCTCGACGCTCGTCGCCGTGCTGGACGAGCCGATCCCCACTCCCGTGCGCTCCGGACCGTTCGCTCCCGTACTGAACGCCCTTCTGGTACGGAACACCGCCGCCCGTCCCGACGCGGAGTCCCTGGAGTGGATGCTCGCCGAGGCCGGACGCGGGGCCCTGAACGGGCCGACCGCACAGCCCCCGACGGCGACGACGTCGTATCCGCTGCCGCCGCCCTCCACCACACCGTCCCCGGTGGCTCCCGCCGTGGCGCCGCCGTACGGCACGCCTCCGGCGCATACCCCGCCTGCGTACGCCTCGGCCACGAACCCCTACGCGACACCCGCCGTGCACACCCCGACCCCGAACCCGTATCCGGCTCCGTCCGCGGGCACCACCCCGCTGGACCCGTTCGGTGCCCAGCCCGCCGCCGGACGCCGGACGAGGCGCTGGAAGGCGCCGGCGGGCGTGCTCGGCGCCGTAGCCGCGGTGACCGTCGTGTCCATGGTCGCGCTCAAGATCGGGCCCTTCGGTGACGGGGGCACACCCCAGGGCCGCACCCAGGAACCGGGTGCCGCCTCGGCCCCGGCAGGGGGCACCCGGGACAGTGGTGACAGCACGGAGGGCAGCAGTGGGGACGCGCCGACGGACACAGCCCTGCCACCGTCCAAGGAGACCAAGAACCTGCTCACCGCAAGTGGTGTGCGCAGTGTGATCAAGGCACTGGAGGCGAAGACCCGGACCACGGAGTTCGTCGAGCTCACCGTGTACGAGGAGTACGCGTTCGCCGAGATCCCCGGCTCCGGAGGTGAGAAGAGGAAGTACAGGTACGAGTACCGCAACGGCTACGCGTCGAAGCAGGGCGCGGGCAGCACGATGGGCTTCGGGTACACCGGGCCGATCGATGTCAGCAAGGTCAAATGGGACCGCCTGCCGGCGCTCATCGAGAAGGCCGAGAAGGAGCTGGGCGTCAAGAAGCCGACGATGCGCTACGTCATCGTCCGGGGCCCGGTGTTCGACAGCGTGCCCACGGTCAACGTCTATCTCTCGGACGAGTCCCTCGCGTCGGGCTACCTTGCCGCCGACTTCGACGGAGCCGTGCTGCGGACGGTCAAGGCCCAGTGAGCATCCCCCGGCGGTACGTGGGCTGACACGCGACCGCGCGGATTGCGGCGTGCCGCATGCCGGGGCACGCTGGTCCAGAGACCGCAGGCTGTCCGGCCGCCGGTCTTCGAGGAAGGGGTGCCGTGATGTTCGCGAGACTGAGCACCTATCAAGGATCACCCGTTCCCGCGGACGGCGATCTGTCGGCGACTTCGGAAGCCGTCGTCAAGCAGGTCCAGGACGCGCACGGGTTCGTGGGCGTCTACTACCTCGTGGACCGGGCATCGGGGAAGGCCGTGTCGATGACCTTGTGGGAGGACGAGCAGGCGATGCGGGACAGCGAGCAGCGGGCAGCCCGGATCCGTGAGGAGACCGCGCGCAGGGAAGGCCAGCGCGTGCTCTCCGTGGAGCGCTTCGAGGTGGGGTTCAGCCACTTCAACCGCTGACGGCGCCTCTCGTACCACTGCGGGTTGCCGCACCGCCCAGGAAGTGGAATCCCGGGCGGGGGTGCATCAGGAAGTCGTGGTGCGAGATGTTCCACGCGTACGCACCCGCGAGCGCGAACACCACACGGTCCCCGGCCCGCAGTCCCGACTCCGGTACCGGTACCCGGCGGGCCAGTACGTCCTTGGGCGTGCAGAGCTGACCGGCCATGGTGATCCGGTCCAGCCGGGCGGCGGCCCGCGGCCAGGGATGCGGCCAGGCGGCCACCGGCAGCACCGCGCAGGGCTGGTCGTGGCCCTTCGTGGCGGGGGTGCGCAGATGGTGGGTGCCACCGCGCACCACGGCGAACTCCTCGCCGTGGCTGCTCTTCACATCCAGTACCTCGGTGGCGTACCAGCCCGAGTACGCGGTCAGGGCGCGACCCGGCTCGATCCGCAGCCGCAGGCCGGGGTACGCGGCGGTGAGGCGCGAGAGCCCCGCCCCGTAGGCCGCCCAGTCGAACCGGGCGCCCGGGCGGGCGTAGTCCACCGCCATCCCCCCGCCGACGTTGACCTCGCGCAGCGCCACACCATGGCGCTCGGCCAGGCGCACCGCCCAGGCCACCACGGACTCCGCGACGGCGAGCTGCGCCGCCGCGCCGAGACCGCTGGCGAGATGGGCGTGTATCCCGTACAGCTCCAGCGGCGGGTACCCGCCGCTGGACAGGGCGCGGACCAGGTCGTCCGCCTCGGAGGGGTCGATGCCGAACGGCGTCGGCCGGCCGCCCATGGAGAGCGAGCTGCCCCGCATCGCGTCCTCGGCGAGGGGGAGGTTGAAGCGGAGCAGCACACCGACCCGCGGCCGCTGCCCGGGCACTACCGTCCGCGCGGCGATATGCGCCAGCATCCGCAGTTCCCGAGCGCTTTCGACATGGAAGCGGGCCACGCCCGCGGCCAGCGCCGCCGCGATCTCGTCCGGGGTCTTGCCCGGCCCGCCGAAGGCGAGCGGCAGATCCGGAACGGCCTTGGCGACATGGGCCAGTTCACCGCCCGACGCCACCTCGGCGCCGTCCACATACGGGGCGAGCGTGGTGAGTATCTCCGGCTCGGGATTGGCCTTGGCCGCGTAGTACATCTCGACACGGTCCGGCAGCGCGGACCTGACGGCGGCCGCGTGCTCCCGCAGCGCCGCCAGGTCGTAGACATAGGCGGGGAGTTCGTCTGACGAAAGGGCAAGCACACGTTCCCGTACCGCGGTTGTCAACGGGCGCTCCAGATGTCGTCGGCGCTGACAGCCCCGGACAGTACGTCCGGCGCGAGTGGCGAGGGCAGCCGGACATAGCCTGCCGCACGGTCTGCCCTCCGGGCCCAGCGGGTGAGCAGATTGGCCTTGGCGGGCAGTGGCCCGCCCGTGAGGAGCGCCCTCAGCCGTGGCGGGCAGCCGTGGCGGTCGGCGTAGTCGCCCAGTGTCCGCCGCACCTGGAGCCACAGCGGGATCTCCGCGCCGGGGTGCAGATCGGCGATGGCGGCGAGCATCTCGGAGATGTGGTTCACCATCAGGCAGTAGACCACCCGGTCCCAGCCGCGGTCGGCTGCGTAGGTCAGCGGGCCCGCGACCTCCGGATCGAGGGCGGCGAGTGCCCGAGCGTGGTGGCCGGGCAGCAGCTTGGTCCCCTCAAGGTCACGGAAGAGGAGCTGCGCGGGTCTGCCTGCCCGGTCGACTCCGACGATGACGTTCTGCAGATGGGGTTCCAGCACCACACCGTGGTCGAAGTAAGCGGCCAGCACGGGCGGGACGAGCAGGTCCAGATAGGCGCGCCACCAGGACAGGGCCGCGCCCGGATCGCCGCCGGGGAGGAGACGGGAGACATGGCCGGGGCCCGTGGGGTACTCGTCCGCGACCGCCGCCGCCAGCAGCGGGGTGACCCCGGGGCGGAGCCGGCCGTCGAGTCCCTCCCGTACGATCACGCCGAGGCCTTCCAGCAGGGCGAGCTCGGGATTCCCGTCCGCGCCGGGGAGCGCGAGGCTGCGGTAGCCGGGTTCACGCAGCAGTCCGCTGTCCGGGAACCGCGCGCCGAGATCGTCGTATACGGGACCGAGCAGCCGGGTGAGGGCGACCGCGCCGGCGAGTTCGTAACGGGCGTTCTTGCGCAGGCAGTTGGTGATCCGGATATTCAGGCTGAACTTCAGGAACGTGTGTCCGTCGTAGACGGTCCGGACGGACGCCGTCGCCGTGAACGGTGTGCGCCCCGGCCCGAGGTCGAGGACGTCACGGCGGTCGAGGGCCGCACGCAGCGCCGGATGATCCCGCAGCAGGGCGTACTGCCAGGGGTGCGCGGGAAGCAGCCGGTAGCCGTCGGGCGCCGCGCCGAGCCGGTCCAGTACGTGCAGCGGGTCGCCGGCGGCGGCGTCTTGCGCGATCAGGTCATCGCGCACGGCGAGCAGGCGCAGCGGGAAGGAGGCGGCCGCCTCCGGAGCGTATGCCGCCCAGACGGTGGGATCACCGCCACGGGCCTTGGGCGTGGGGTGGAAGCGGTGGCCCAGGGCCAGCGACTGCTCGGACGCGAGATAGGCCGCGAGCGGGGCATCGTCCCCGGCCCCGGTCCCCGTCCGCTCGGCGGCGGGTGTGCCGAGCCGGGACGAAACGGCGGCCAGGGCAGCGGACACTCCCCGGTGGCTCGACGCGACCTGGGCCAGGAACTCGTCATTGCCGCCCGTGCGCAGCGAGAGCTCCGCGTGGATGTGTTCGGCGAGCCGCCGCCAGCCGGTCTCCTGCCAGCCGCCGCTGCCTTGACCGTCGCTCTGCTCGGTGACCGGACCCGTGAAGCGGTGCGCCCCGAGCAGCGACGTGCGGCGCAGGGCCACCCGGAGCAGCACGCCGCGGCAGGGCAGCCGCACCAGCAGATGGCCGTCGATGACGGCGGTCTGGCGCTCGGGTCCGGACACTTCACGCAGCAGGCAGTTGAGCAGGGTGTGGGCCACGGCCTCATCGGCGGTGGGCAGCCCGGCCGTCCTTCCCCGCTGCCGTCCGGGACGATTCGGGGCGTGGCTGGACCAGGGATGGTGGGCGGACGAGCGAGTGGGCGGCGCCATCGGGGTCACACTCCCCGGAGTAGGTAGTTGGGTCCTGTCGTGTAGTGCTTGTTGATGTCGGAAGCTCCCGATCGTGCTTTGCTGAGCAGGGTGCCCGCGGTGACCATCGCCTTGACGGGCAACTCCGCCGCGTCCAGGACATGTTCGCGCACTACGGCGCCGGCATCACCGGTCCCGGTGCCGAGACGCTCCGCGGCCTCGGCGAGCCGGGTGCGTACGAGCCCGAGCAGGGCGTCGAGCGGGGCGTGGCCGAGCCGGTCGAGTTCGAAGGCGTAGGCAGCTGCGCACAGATGGACGGTGATGGTGGTGAACAGAGCGGCCACCGGCCGGTCGCTGTCGCAGACGATCCGGGGATCGTCGAACGCCGACGGGAGGGGCGCCGGCTCCCCGAGTGCCGAGGCGAGCCGCACACGGTTGATACGCGGCCCGTCGTTGTCCTTGAACAGGAGTCTGATCCTGGGCCGTCCGGCGTGCTCGTCCAGCGCCAGGGAGACGTTCTGCTGGTGGGACTCCAGGGCGATTCCATAGCCGATGAGCGTGGTCGCCCAGTCGATCAGCAGCGACAGCGCGGCGTCCAGCAGGGCTAGCCGGTCGCCGCCGTAGAAGCGCCCGGCGAGATGGTCGAGCACCGGGCGCCCGTCTGGTGCCGTGCTCAGCAGGGCGGCCAGCGGTACGACCACCGCGCCGTCCAGACCGGCGGGCCAGCGGCGCACCAGCACGGCGAGTAGTTCATGGCCCGCGTGGGCGTAGCTGGTCTCGTCGGCGTGCAGCACGCTGTCCCGGAACCGCGGCTCACGCGCGATGACCGACTCGATCAGGCGCTGGACCGCGGCGCCGTCGGCGAGGGTGCCCGGCTTGATGGTGCGCCGGTTCAGCTTGCCCAGGGACGAGGTCGCCAGCGGGAGTTTGAGATGGGTTCCGGGGGTGTCGGCGAGCGCCACGGTGCGCATGGACAGGGTGGGCACCACGTCGAGATACGGCTGCTCGGCGAGGACGGCCCGTTTGTCGAGACCTGCCGTGCGCAGAGCGTCCCCGAGGGGTCCTTCGGCCGTCAGCGGATGGACCGGGAGCGCGAGATGACCGGTGCCGTCCAGCCAGGGCAGCCCGAGGGACGCGGGCGTCGGGAACGGCAGCCGCCCCCGGACGCTGACCAGGTCACGCGGCAGGACGAGCCAGCGCAGGGCGAACCGGGGGTGGAACTCGGGGGCGTACGCCTTCAGCGCCGCCGAGCCCAGGCCGGACCGGCCGCGCCCGGTCGGATAGACCGGGTGGTCATGCCGGGCGGCGAGCGTGTCATGGGCCAGGGAGCCGCCGAGCCCCGCCCACCTCGACGGGTCCGCGCCGTAGCGCGCCGTCAGCGCGTCGAGCACCTGGTCCTGTGAACTGGCGTGCAGGCGTACGGTGGTGAGCGCCTGCCGGCACTCCTCGGTGAAGGCGTCGAACCCGGAACGGTCCTCTTCGGGCGCGAGCTCCCGCAGCGCGGCGAGGATGTCATCACAGCTCGCCAGGTCGGTCCCGGTGGACTCCCGGCGCAGCAGCGGCTGCCGCGCGGCCCACTCGCACTGGAAGCCGTCGCCCCGCACCGGCAGCAGTAGCGCGTCAGGACCGGGTGTCTCCAGCCGCAGCCAGCCGCCATCCGGGAGGTCGGCCTTCGTACTGCGTGTGCGCAACCCCACCACGTCCTCGCGCAGTAGGGCACTGAGGACGCGCAGAACCAGTTCGCCTTCGTCGCGCCGCTCGGTCCCGCCCGTGGCGGCGGCCGCCGCCGGGAACGTCACGGTGCGATCTCCCAGCGCTGCGCGGCCAGAAACGCGCTCACGGCCCCGTCCACCCGCTCGCGGTCGGTGCCGGTGGCCCGGACGACACCGAGGAAGTCGCGGTTGGTGCCATGGAGTTCGTGCCGCTCCCCGAGCTCCCGCAGCGGCCGGTACGTCAGTCTGACCCCGCCGTCCTCGACCTCGCTGGCGGCGGGGGCGGCGACCAGTGTGCCCGCGCGGTCCGCGCACGGGTAGTCGAGCCGGGCGGCACCGTCCCTGCGCGCACCCAGATCATCGGGCAGCGGCTCGCCGAGGTGGGTCCGCAGGATGTGCTCGAAGAGCGGGATGTCCAGCAGCTCGGCGAGTAGCAGATCGCACTGGTCGCCGATGGCGCGGTAGTTGACCTCGACGATACGCGCACGCCCCTGGTGCACCACGAACTCCGTGTGGCAGGCGCCGAAACCGATCCCGAGTGCGTCGAGCTGGGCGAGCACCTGGTCGCGTATCGACCGCGGGTGGTCGGGGACGTAGGTCAGCCGCTCCTCGATGAAGTAGGGCGGTTTGGACACCTCGGTGTGGAATCCGCCCAGCACATGACGGACCCGTCCGTCACCCAGTGTCTCCAGGGTGTACAGCTCGCCAGGGAGGAACTCCTCGACCACCAGCGCGGCGCCCGGCCGCCGGCCCTGGATCTCCCGGCAGCGCCGCACCAGCTCCGTGTGATCGCCGACCAGCACCACGTCCTCGCTGGCCACGCCCTCGCGGGGTTTCACCACACACGGGTACGGCAGGTCGAGCCCGGCGAGCGCCACGGACGGGTCCTGCCCTGCGGGCAGCTCGGTCGAGCGGACCGTGTCCGCGCCCCGGGCGGCCAGATGGCGCCGCATCTCGGCCTTGTCCTTGGTGCGCAGTGCGGCCCGCCAGTCCTTGGACGGCAGCCCGAAGTAGTCCGCCGCCAAGGCTGCCTGGGTCTGGAGGTGGTCGCTGTTGGTGAAGACCGCGTCCGGTGCCGGTCCCTGTGCGGAGATCCGGCTGATCACCGCCCGGAAGTCCCGCACCTCGCAGTCCAGCACCTCGAGGCCGGGATGGCGCGCACGGTGCGCCGCGGGCTGGTCGGTGAGCACGGTGACGGCTGCGCCGAGCCGGTCGGCGGCGGGGAGGAACCCCTCGGAGACCGCGTCAGTCGGGTTCAGCGCCAGCAGGTAGACGCTGGCATGGTTCCGGGACATGAGCCGAGAGCCTAGGTTAGGTGCACCTAACTCTGTCAATTCGCCCAGACGCCGGTCCGGTTGGCGCGAAGGGATCTTCGTATGGTTAAGGTGAGCCTTGCCTTAGCCGAACTCTCATTCTGCGTCGTCCTCCGAGGAGCGTCCGTGACCCTGGCCCCGGCATATCCGTCGGCCGGATCCGCCGTGAGCTGCTCCGCCGTGCTGGCATCCCGCTACCGGGCGCTCCGCGCGCTCTGCCCCGCCTGGCAGACGCGGGTGCTCCCGCCGGGCCCACCGGCCGATCAGGGGTGGGCCGACGGCATGGAACTGGCCACGCGTCAGGAGTATCTCGACGCCTTCCTCGAATCCGAGGCGCTGCGGATCCACCGGGAGCACGACCACACGGCACGCGCCGACGTGGTCGCGTCACGGGCGCTGCACGGCTACCTGTGGTCCGTAGCGCTGCTCGTCAGCGGCCCGTGGTACCTCGATCGCCGGGTTCCCCGCCTCCATCCGGCCGATGTCCGGGTCAGCCTGACCACGGGTGACCTCGCCGTCGTACCCGGCGGCTTCGCCTGCCTGCCCGGCGATCCCGCCGCCGGACTGCCCGGGGTTCGCGTACTGGCGCACGAGGAGGCCCTGCGGTCCGAGCTGCGCGCGATGGCCGCCGACCTGGTACGGCCCCTGCTGGCCGCGATGGGCCCCCGGCTGCGCAGGGGCCCGCGAGCCTTGTGGGGCATGGTCGGTGATGACCTGGTCTCGGGAATCTGGTACCTCGGCCGGGTGCTCGGGCAGGAGGAGCGGGCGGTACACGCGGCGGCAGAACTACTTCCGGGGCCCCTGCCGCCCTTCCCCGGCGGCGCGGACTTCCGCCACCTCGCCGGGCGCGACGGCCGGTCGCATCCGACCCGCACCCGGCTCGGCTGCTGCCTGTACTACACGATCCGCCCCGCCGAAGCCTGCGGCACCTGCCCGCGCGTCTGCGACGCCGAGCGCCTGCGCCGGATCGAGCCGCCGACGGCCTAGTGCTATGCCGCGTCAGGCGGCGCCGTTCGCCCCGTCACGCCCCCCGAAACTTCGCCTGGGAGGTACCTCCGGCACGGTGACTCGCGGCGTCACCGAATCGGACTCCTCCTCACTCGGGTCCGTCCTGCGCCGAACTCACGCTTGCGCGGCTGAAGACTTTCGTGCGGGCATGTGGTTGTAGATCAGGTTCAGCACGACCGCGGTGAAGCAGGCAGCGCTGATCCCGCTGTTCATAAGGGTCTGGAACCAGTTGGGGAACTTGGCGTAGAGATCCGGTACGCCCACTGGCAGTATTCCGACCGCCACGGAGACGCCCACCACGGTCAGATTGTGGCGGTTCCTGAAGTCCACCCGCGACAGGGTCGCCAGACCGGTCGCCGCCACGGTGCCGAACATGACCAGACCCGCTCCGCCCAGCACCGGCACCGGGATCGACGCCACGATGGCGCCGAGCTTCGGCAGCATGCCCAGCAGCACCAGGATGAGGCCGGCGCACGCGACCACCCAGCGGCTGCGCACCCGAGTCATACCGATCAAGCCGATGTTCTGGGCGAATGCCGTGTACGGGAAGGTGTTGAACACTCCGCCGAGCAGTGTGGAGAGGCCGTCGGCCCGCAGACCGTCGCTCAGTGTCCGATCATCGACCTGGCGGTCCGTCAGCTGACCGACCGCGATGAAGTCGCCCGTCGCCTCGGTCATGGTGACCAGGGCGACCACTAGCATCGCGGCGACCGCGGGCACATCGAAGGTGGGTGTGCCGAAGTGAAAGGGTGTGCTGATGCCGAGCCAGCCCGCGTCCGCCACCGCGCTGAAGTCGGCGAATCCGGCGAGTAGGGCGACGGCCATGCCGACGGCGATCCCCATCAGTACCGCGATTCGGCTCAGCAGCGGCGGCGCGAAGCGCTGGACGCCCAGCACCACCAGGAGGACGAAGCCGGCGAGCGCGAGGTTCTTCGGATCGCCGAAGTCCGCCGCCCCGGCGCCTCCGGCTGCCCAGTTGCCTGCCACCGGCAGCAGCGACAGCCCGATGACCAGGACCACTGTGCCCGTGACCAGGGGCGGGAAGAAGCGAAGCAGTCTGCCGAAGACCGGAGCCAGCAGGATCATGGCCAGACCGGCGACGATCACAGATCCGTAGATCGCCCGCAGACCGCCTTCTCCGGTGCCGATGAGCACCATCGGTTCCACCGCCGCGAACGTGCAGCCCTGCATGATCGGCAGCCGTGCGCCGATGCGCCAGAACCCCACGCACTGGATGAGGGTGGCGACACCGCACAGCAGCAGATCAGCGGTGATCAAGTACGCGAGGTCGCTCGGCGGCAGCTTCATCGCCCCTCCGACGATCAGCGGAACGGCCACCGCACCCGCATACATGGCGAGTACGTGTTGCAGTCCGAAGGCGCCGAGTCGGGCGAATGGAGGAACCTCGTCAACAGGATGTACCGCGGGTGTCCGCTTCTGGGACGGGGACGTCATGGGCGCTCCAGACGACAAGAGCTCATGCGGACGCGAACGCGATGTGCCGCTCCCTCTTCTGGCACCCTCGTGGCCGAGTGACGGCCGGCTTCGGTGGGTCGGTTCCGCACGGGCCTTTGTACGCGCCGCCGGTCACGCAGTGGGTGATCACTGCACGGTGGCGGCGTGGACCACCCGCAGGCGCCACCCGCCTCGGCCCGTCGGTTCGAGTTCTTACCAGACCGTGGTCCGGGGAGAGGCGACCGAGTCGGGGACGCGCTCAGCACACACCGTTATGCCGAGGGTCTGCTGGTATTCGGGCGCCAACCCTTCGACGCCGACGCCCTCGGCCCGCTCGGGCACGATGGAGCCCGCCACCGCGACCCGGTCCCGGCCCGCCTGCCCGTCGGGTGCTTCGGCCAGCCGCACAAGCGCGGCTTCCGCTGCGCCAAGCGCCGCCCGGACACGCTCGGCCTCCTCCCACAGCCGCACCACTTCATCCCGGACCTTCCTCTCACGGGTTTCCAGCAGGCCGAGCACCGACGGCATCAGCCACCTCCACGAGCGACGCGACCGGACGAACCCGCCCCATCAATGCCGCCGACAAGCGGAGCTCATGCCTCACCAGCCGCTTCACAGGTGGCTGTCCTGACGGTCCGGACTCGCCAGGAATGGCGCCTGCGTCGGCGCGGCGACGACCGTCTCGGCGATGTGTACTCCATCCAGTCGTCGGTGGGTGCTGAAGGGGTGGCGTGGAACAGGGAGCGCTACGGTTCGTCAGGACGACGGTGAGCTGCCCGGCGTAGGCCTCTGGGCGGTTTCGACGGAGACCGGGGGCGGCTCCGGGGCCCGCGTTGTGTGCGCGGAACACCCGGGGAGCCCGATCGCGGTCAGCGCTCCCGCCGCGGCCACCACGGCCAGTGCGGCGAGCGCGAACGGCATCGCCAAGGTGGTGCGACCCAGCAGTGCGATGGCCGTGGCGATGCCCAGCGCCGGACCCACGTTCATCACCGTCTGCTGGAGCCCGCCCGCCACCCCGGCGTGCCGGGCCGGCGCCCGGCGCACGATGACGGCCGTCGCGGTGACCATCACCGCGCCGAAGCCGGCCCCCAGCACCAGGAACGCGCCGCCGACCGCCAGCGACCCGGACGCGGCGCCGAGCCGCGAGAGGGCGAGGACACCGAGGGCGAGCAGCGCCATCGCCGTGGCGGCGGTCCGCCGCGGGCCCCACCGGCGTTGCAGCCAGGCGGCCAGCGGAGCGCTCAGCACCATGGCGGCGGGGCCCGGCAGGCCGGCCAGAGCGCATTGGAGCGGATTCATGCCGAGGACGTCCTGGAGTAGATACGTGCCCATGAACACGGCACCGAACATCGCCGCCGAAGCGGCCAGCAGCATGGCGAGTGACGAGGCGATCGCCGTCGAACCGATCACTTCCGCGGGTATCAGCGGGCTCGCGGCGCGCTGCTCACGGCGTACGAGCGCACCCGTCGCCAGCACGGCCATGACCGCCGCGGCTGTGGTCGCGGGGTTCCATCCCGACCGTGACACGTCCGTGAGTGTGTGCACCAGGAACACCAGGGCTGCCGCGAGCAGACCGGCGCCGGGCAGGTCGAGCCCCTCGGTCCGTTCCGGCTGTACGGGATTCCGTGTCGTGGTCGGGCGGGCGCCGAGTGCGAGCCCCCCGATGAGCAGCGCGGGCACGACGTTGAGGAAGAACACGGCCCGCCAGCCCAGATGAGTGGTGAGAGCCCCTCCGATGACCGGACCTGCGGCCGCTGCCGCGGCGATGGCGCTGGTACGCAGGGCGATCGGCGAAGCCAGCCGGTCCGGCGGGTACACGGCCCGCAGCATCCCGAGCGTCGCGGGCTGGAGCAGGGCGCCGCAGATCCCCTGGGTGACCCGCAGCGCGATCACCCAGCGGATACCGGGGGCCAGGCAGATCGCCGCCGATGTCGCGCCGAACCCGATGGTTCCCAGGGCGAACAGCCGCCGGTGGCCGTAGCGGTCGCCGAGGCGGCCCGCGAACACCAGCAGGCTCGCCACGGCGATGAGATAGCCGGTGCTGGTCCACTGCACCTGCTGGAACGACGCCTCCAGGTCCCGCTGCATGGTGGGCTGGGCGACGGTCAGTACCGTTCCGTCCAGGGCGACGATCGCCGCCCCGGCGACGCTGCACACCAGCGTGGCGATGCGCCGTGGGCCGGCGTTCATCGGCGCACCGGCCCGAGATGGGCCTCGAGTGCGGCGTCGAGCAGCGGTTCGATGTCGTTGTCGAGACCGGCAGCGAGGGGAAGGCTGCCCCACAGCCAGAGCTGGGCGATGCCGTGGAGGTTCGACCACAGGGCCGCCGCGACGACCGCCGGGGATGCTTGGCGCGCCGCCGTACCGGGTTCGGCGGATGCGGGCGGGCAGGCGCGGGCGACGAGATCGGTGAGCAGTGAGAAGAGCGGCAGCGACGTGTCGCGCAGACCCAGCCGGTTGCTCTCCAGCAGATCGTGGCGGAACATCAGCTCGAACATGCCGCGGCGATTGAACGCGAAGTCGAGATACGCGCGCGCCAGCGCGGCCAACTGCCTCCGCGGGTCTCCGGGAGCCTTCGCCATCGTCTCAGCGGCCCGGTCCGCGAGCTCGGCGAAACCGCGTTGGGCGATGGCGGAGAGCAGTTCGAGATGGGTCGGGAAATAGCGCCGCGGGGCGCCGTGCGACACCCCCGCCTTGCGGGCGATCTCGCGCAGGGACAGCGCCTGCGCCCCTTCGCTGTTCACCAGGTCGATCCCGGCATCGATCAGACGGGCTCGCAGCCCTGTGTCCCGTTCGCTCATAGACAGTGTCTACCAGGCAGACGTAGACAGTGTCTACCAGGAGCTGTGCAGCCGCTCGCGCGGTGCCAGCGGGATCTCGGCCCAGACCTGCTTCCCACCGCTGAGCGGTACCGAGCCCCAGGTCGCCGAACTCGCCTCGACGATCAGCAGCCCACGGCCGCCGGTGGCTTCCCAGTCCATGGCGGCCGGTTTGACGGGGCTGCGGGGGGAGGCGTCGTTGACGGCGATGCGCAGCCGGTCGGCGGAGAGCGTCAGCTCCAGCCGTACCTCGCCCTGGGTGTGGGCGACCGCGTTGGTCACCAGCTCCGAGACGACCAGCAGCGCCGCGTCGAGTTCCTCCACCACTCCCCAGGAGCGCAGGGTGCGTGCCGTGTAGCGGCGGGCGTGCAGCACCGCGTTGGGCAGCCGCCAGACCGTCCAGTGCGTCCGCAGCGGGCGCATCCGGGTGCCGTCGTAGCGCAGGATGAGCACGGCGACGTCGTCATCACGCCTGCTGGCGCTGACGAGGAGCTCGTCGGCCACCCGGCCCGGCTCCGCCGGGTCGGCCGCCGCGAGCACGTCGCACACCCGCCGCATGCCGTCGTCGACATGGAGCGTCGAGGACTCGACCAGGCCGTCGGTCAGCAGGATGAGCAGGGTGCCGGGTGCCAGCCCCGCCTCGTTCAGGGGGAACTCCTCGTCGGGGAGCACGCCCAGCGGGGGGCCGCCGGCGATGTCCATCACCTCGGTGCCGCCGTCCGGGTAGCGGATGACCGGGGGCAGATGGCCGGCCCGTACCAGCCGGGCGATGCCCTCCTCCATGTCCAGGTCGGCGTAGAGACAGGTGGCGAACAGATCGGTCTCCATGCCCACCAGCAGCCGGTTGGCGCGAGCCATCACCACATCGGGCGGGTGCCCCTCCACCGCGTAGGCCCGGACGGCAGTGCGCATCTGGCCCATGATGGTGGCCGCCCCGGCGCTGTGCCCCTGGACGTCCCCGATCACCAGGGCCACATGCCCGTCGCGCAACGGGATCACGTCGTACCAGTCGCCGCCCACCTCAAGTCCGGCCGTCGCGGGGAGATAGCGGGCCACGGCCTCCCCGCCCGGCAACTCGGGCAGCTTCCGCGGCAGCAGACTGCGCTGGAGCATCGTGGCCAGTTCGTGCCCGGCGTCCAGCGCGTGCGCCCGCATCAGGGCCTGCCCGGTGAGTCCCGCCGTGGCCGTCAGCAGCGAGCGCTCCTCGGGCCCGAAGCGGTGGTCCTCGTCCCACCCGACCAGGCACACCCCGACCATGCGCCCGTCGGACGGCAGCGGCAGCACCGCCAGACCGCCCGGTCCGATGCCGCCGAGCCCGGGTTCGAGGTCCGCCCCCGGTGGCCAGAGGCTCACATGGCCCTCGCGCAGTGCGCTCTGCAGCGTGGGCAGCGCGTGCACCGGCGCGTCGGGCCACTCGGAGCGCCACTCGGAGCGCCAGAGATCAGGCCAGGCGTCCGGCTCCGGCGGGTCGAGCAGGGTGACCACCAACCGGTCGGACTCCAACTCGGCGAGCGCCACCCGGCTGGCCCGCAGCGGGTCCCGCAGCGAGTCCACCACGAGCTGGCTGACGTCCTTGATGGTCCGCGCGCGCGCCAGGGTGGCCGAGAGCCGCTGCACGATGGACACGTCGTCCTCGCTGGGACGCAGATAGGCGGCGTCCGCGACCACCCCGAGCACCCGTTCAGGGGTGCCCTCAGCGTCCACGTCGACCCGGCAGCGCAGCCCCAGCCAGCGCAGCTCTCCGCCGGGACGGCGGATACGGAACGCCAGCTGCTGGGCGGTGGCGGACAGCCGGTCCGGCTCCACCACGGCCATCAGGGCGGGGATGTCGTCCGGCACGGCGCAGGCCAGCAGGCTCTCCACCCGGCCGTCGAAGTGGCCGGGAGCGATGCCCAGCAGCTCCAGTACGTGTTCATGCGCCTCCATACGCCCGGTCGCCAGCTCCAGAATGAACGCGCCGCCGCGCAGTGGCACCAGGCTCTGACCCAGCTGGGGCCGGGGCGCGGCGCGCCCGGGGGCGTGGGCGGCGACCGATTCGAGCGACGCGGCGACCTGGTCCGCGTACAGCTCCAGCAGGGCGCGCCGGTCGGGGCTGAAGCCGTCCGGGACCTCTCCGGCCACCACCAGGCAGCCCAGCTCCTTGGTCCCGCGGCCGAGCGGAACGGCACCCAGGGAGACCTTGGCGGGGGAAGCTCCGCCGGTGTGCCGCATGATCCGCCCGGGGAAGTGGTGGGGGTCGCTCTCGATGTAGGCGGCGAGCTCCTTGGGGCTGAGCCACAGGGAGGCGCCGGCGCGGAAGGCGTCGGCGGCGGGGGAATGCCCCTCCACCGCGAGGATCGCCGGGAGTCCGTACAGGACACTGCGGTCCCCGGTCATCTCGGCCAGATGCAGCTCCCGGCCCCCTTCGGCCAGCACATAGACAGCGGCCAGCTCAGCCCCACAGAACGCAAAGCTCTGCCTGGTCACTGTCTGCAGCTCCTGCCTGAGCGGGCAGCCACCGCCGACCACCTCACCACTCCATGCTGTCCCGCTTCCGGCCCGGTGGGCGACTCAGAAGCGGATGACCAGCGGAATACGGAGGCCGGACACGGGCCGCCGGCCTCCCGCCGACCGGTACGACAGGGCCAAACGGGTGGTCATCGCCACTTCGCGCAACCGCTCTCGCCGGCCGGGGCCTCCTGGCAGTCAGTGACACCACTGAGGAGACACCACTGAGGAGGCTCTCATGGCTGTTGATCTCTACCGTTTTCCCGGGGCCGATTTCTTCGGCAGGCTGGGCGACGGCAGCGGCACGTACACCGGCGACTTCTTCCTGCCGCCGCCCGAGCCGGAGCAGCGGCTGCCGTTTCCGCTGAACCCCGCGGACTCACGGCGACTCGATCTGCACGCCGCGCTGACATCGGCGGGGATCGCCCCGCTGCCCGGTGATCTGGAGGCCATCGAGGCCTTGTGCCTGCTCGATGACACCACGAACGCCACTCTCCGGCGCTGGATCACCGGGACCCCGACCCCCCACACCCCCCCCCCCGCCCCGGGGCCCCAAGGGTGAGGGGGGTCCTGCTGAGGGGGGGCGGCTCGCGACCGCCGGTCATGAAGCCGTGATCACGCAGGAGACAGCCGCAGACCCTGCCG
>NZ_JBHXFA010000080.1:30452-33957 GCF_042724175.1 Streptomyces sp. NPDC127084 | reverse complement strand
GGGGGGGGGGGGGGGGGGGGCCGGCGGGGGGGGGGGGGGCCCGCGGGGTGTGGGTGGCTCCCCCGCCCCTCTACACTACGATTCTCCGAAACCGCGGGCGGGCGCTTCCCGCCCCCCCCCCCCCCGAGAATCCATCGCCGTGGGCGGTGCCCGCCGAGCCGCGAGGCGGTCATGAGCCCTCATGACGCCGCCGGTGCCCCCGTCAACGCTGGCGCCGACGGCGCCGCCCGGCGCTTGGGCGAGGTCGCCGACGCCGCGGCCAGGGCCTTCCGGCTGCTCCCCGCCGTGCCCCGGGACCTCGGCCCCGGCGACGGCGCACGCCGCACGCCCGCCCGCCGGATCAGCGCGGATCCGGACACCGTCGAGCGCGACCTGATCAGGCTTGTCCTCACCCTGGTCGAACTGCTGCGGCAACTCATGGAGCGTCAGGCGCTGCACCGCGTCGACCAGGGAGACCTCACCGAGGAGCAGGAGGAGCGCCTCGGTGCGACGCTCATGCTCCTGCACGATCGGATGAGCGGGCTGTGCGCCGAGTACGGGCTGACCATGGACGACCTCAATCTGGACCTGGGGCCCCTGGGGACCCTGCTGCCGCCGTCCGACTGAGACGCGCTGCCGAGGGTACGCGTCTGTCAGGCCGGGGACGGACGAAGTACGGCCTTTCATAGGATGAGGAGGGGGCACCGCAATGACCGTTGCCAGGACGGCGGTTCTCGCGCTCGACTGCGCCGAACCAGAGGTACTCGCCGAGTTCTACGCGGGGTTGCTGGGTGGGCAGGTACGGCCCACGGACGACCCAGACCGGATCGAGGTCGCCGGGCCCGACGGCGCCTTGCTGGCCTTCCTGCGGGACCACGGCTTCGCGCCACCGAGCTGGCCCCGCCCCGAGGACTCCCAGCAGGCGCACCTCCTGGTGTACGTCGAACCCGGAGAAGTGGACGCGGCCGAGCGCGAAGCCGTCAGTCTCGGCGCCACACCGGTGGACGCGAGCAACATCGGAGGCCCCCGGGAGTCGCGGCTGCTCGCCGACCCCGCCGGTCATTCCTTCCTGCTGCTCGCGAGGAGCGGCGAGGCGCCAGGCGCACAGCCGTCCGGGTGAGGTTCCGCCGGCGGCGGTTATCCGGCGTGATCGGGGTAGCCGCCGAATGGTGCCCCGACACTCGGCGGAGCCGCTGCCGATGGGAAGGGCGCGGAAAGTGAGGCAGAGAGATGAGCTTGGTCAAGGAGTCCATCGAGGTCGGTGTTCCGGTCAGCACTGCCTACAACCAGTGGACGCAGTTCGAGGAGTTCCCCCGCTTCATGGAAGGCGTCGAGGAAGTCCGGCAGGTGGACCCCCTGCACAACCACTGGACCACCCGGATCGCCGGGGTCCGCAGGGAGTTCGACACCGAGATCGTCGACCAGCTTCCCGACGAGCGCATCGCCTGGCGCACCGTCGGCGGCGACACCCAGCAGATGGGCATGGTGCATTTCCAGGCGCTTGACGCGACACACACACGCGTCGAACTCATCATGGATGTCGAACCGGTGGGAGCTGCCGAGAAGACCGCGGCCATGGCCGGAATGATCGACCGCCGCGTCAAGGGCGACATGCGCCGCTTCAAGCAGTACATCGAGCAGCGCGGCGGTGAGACCGGCGCCTGGCGTGGCCGCGTGAGCCCTGGCTGAGGCCTGCGGGACGAGGGTCTACGGGCCCGAGGCCTGCGGGACGGGGTGGGCTACGGCCTCACGGGTACAGCCGGTTTCCGTCCGGATACGGTCGGCGGCGCCCTGGCACAGGCCGTTTGCGCGGGACCGGAGCGGGCAGACGCGGCAATAGGAGCACTCCAGGATCGGAGGAACCAAATGATCATCCTTGGACTCATATTGCTCATCATCGGAGCAGTGGCCGGTATCAGCATCCTCTGGACTATCGGCATCATTCTGGTCGCCATCGGACTGGTGCTCTGGGTGCTCGGAGCGGTGGGGCACGCGGTGGGCGGACGTCGGCACTACTACTGAGTGCCGCAACCGCTGAGCGCCTGCGGCGAGTCGTCGGCGGCCACGCCGGACGGACGCGGACGCATCCATGGACCCAGCCGGTCCGGGCAAGCGCAAGGGGTGCTCTTCTACGCAGTCGGACACGCAGCCTGTCTCCCTCGAGTAGGGGGACGGGCTGCGGCCTTCCGGGAGAAAGTCTCCATGGCCAGTGAACCTCGCTCGCCGATTCCGCGTCTGACGGAACCGGAGGGCTACTGATTCATCGTCATTCGCCAATTCCATGCCGCCCTTTCCTGTGAGAACTCTTTGACGCCTTCGGGTGAATTCCATTAGCGTTTCCCAACGTTGTTCCCGGGCAGGCCAGTTGGCTCAGTACGGGTGTGCTTCGCACCCGCGTACTGAGCATTTTCATGCCCGGGGTTCATTCACGTTGAAGTGGAGACAACCCCCATGCGTCTTTCCCCATCCCGTCAAGGCGCCAAGCGCCTGGCGGTGGCCTCCATTGCCGCGAGCGCGGCGGCCGTGCTGGTCGCGGCCGTCGCCCCGGCGGCTCACGCGGGTCAGCAGGCCGCGTCCGGAGAGTCCAAGCCGGGCGCTCGCATCATCGGTGGCACCGAAGTGTCCAGCGACGCGTACCCCTTCATGACCGCCCTGCTCACCAAGGGCAAGGGCAGCGCGCTGAAGCGCCAGTTCTGCGGCGGCAGCCTCATCAGCGACACCGTGGTCATGACCGCGGCCCACTGCGTCACCGGCATGGAGGCGAAGGACCTCCAGTTGGTCGTCGGCCGTACCACCCTGTCCAACTCCAAGCAGGGGCAGGTCAGAAACGCCCGGCCGTCGGAGGGCGAGGGCGACCCCGGAGGCATCACCATCCACCCCCGCTACCTCAAGGGGAAGGAGGCCTATGACATCGCGTTCGTCGAACTCGACAAGCCCGTCAAGGGCATTGTCCCCATCAAGCTGCCGACCATCGGGACCGACGCCCTGATACGTCCCGGCGCCAAGGCCGTTGTGACGGGCTGGGGCAACACCGACACCGAGCTGACCAACTACCCCGACCGGCTCCGTCAGGTGAAGGTGCCGATGCTCTCCCACGACGAGTGCAAGGTCAGCTACCGCGAATACGACAGGAAGGTCAACGTCTGCGCGGGCGTCGAGGGCAAGGACTCGTGCCAGGGCGACAGCGGCGGGCCGCTGTTCCGGACCGTCCCCGGCCGCCAGCAGCCCATCCAGATCGGCGTCGTCTCGTACGGCGAGGGCTGCGCCGCCCAGGGCGCGCCCGGCGTGTACACCTCGGTGAGCTCGTCGAAGCTGTGGGACACGCTGTCCGAGTCCCCGGAGGGCAAGAGCCTCAAGGAGAAGCTGCGCCGGGTCCGCTGACCTGCCACTGAGTGGTCGCTGAGCTGACCCTTCCGTGCCCGGTGTGCCGCGTCCGTGGCACGACGGCGCGGCACACCGGTAACGCGAGCGGGGGGGGGCACCCCGTCGCCACCCGGTTCCCGCCCCGCCGGGACGGGCTGTTAGG